>NZ_JBXFWF010000057.1:0-32082 GCF_056854515.1 Stenotrophomonas sp. STEN063 | reverse complement strand
CCCCCCCCCACCCCGCCCTCTCCCCCCCCCCCCCACCCACCCACCCCACCCCGCGACCACCGGGGGGGGGTGGGGGTGGTGGCCCAAACCCCCCCCCCCCCCCACCCCGGTTTTGCTCCGGTTTTGCTCCTTAACTGCTAGATTCCAAGGCTTCTCCAAGCTTGGACAAAGCCGCCCATGCGTAGTCGTCTGCTGTGGATGTTGCTCTGCCTGCTGGCACCGGCCAGCAATGCCGAAGTACTGGTGCACTCGATCAGCTACCAAGGCAACGACCGGCATACGCCATTGGCCGCCGGCAATTACCGCAACCCGATCCTGCCCGGCTTCTACCCGGACCCGTCGATCGTGCGCGCTGGCGATGACTTCTATCTGGTCAACTCCACGTTCGGCTATTTCCCCGGCCTGCCGATCCACCACAGCCGCGACCTGGTCAACTGGACGCAGATCGGCAACGCCATCGACCGCCCAGGCCAGATCAACTACGGCAAGGATGAGCTGACCCGCGGCCTGTTCGCCGCCTCCATCAGCCATCACGGCGGCAAGTTCTACATCGTCAACACCTGTTTCTACTGCGACGGTGGCAACTTCGTGATCCATGCCGACAACCCGGCCGGGCCATGGTCCGACCCGGTCTGGCTGCAGGTGCGCGGCATCGATCCTTCCCTGTTCTTCGATGCCGATGGCAGCAGCTGGGTGGTACACAACGACGTGCCCGATGGCGAACTGCGCTACGACGGCCACCGCGCGATCTGGCTGCAGCAGATCGACCTGGCCAGCGGCAAAGCCATTGGTGAGCGGCGTCTGCTGGTGGATGGCGGCGCCAACCCAGCCAGCAAGCCCGAGCACATCGAAGGCCCGCATATCTTCAAGCACGACGGCTGGTACTACCTGACCGCCGCCGAAGGCGGCACCGGCGAACAGCATGCGCAGATGATCTGGCGCAGCCGTAGCCTGACGGGTCCGTATCAGGCTGGCCCCAACAACCCGGTACTGACCCAGCGCGACCTCGATCCCAAGCGCGCCAATCCGGTGACCTCGGCTGGGCATGCGCAGTTCGTGCAGCTGGCTGATGGCAGCTGGTGGACGGTATTCCTCGCCACCCGCCCCTACCGTGGCAATCAATACAATCTAGGCCGTGAAACCTTCCTGCTGCCGGTGCAATGGCACGAAGGCTGGCCGCAAGTGCTGCCGCCCGGCGCCGAAGTGCCGCTGCAGTTGCCGCGCCCGCAGATTGCTGGAGCATCTACGCCAATCAGCGATAGCGCTGTATCCAGTTGGACGGAAAACTTCAGCGACGCGAAGCTGCCACCACAATGGCTGACGCTGCATCCGCCGAAGCGCGCGTGGTTCAGCACCGGCGCTGGCGGCCTGAAGCTGCAAACGGGCACGACGCCTCTGGGCGCCGAGGGTACGGAAGATCAGGCCCACTATCTGGGCCACCGCCTGCAGCACCATCGCGCGACCCTGGATATGCAGCTTTCGGCCGCGTCTGTGGCTGATGGCGAGTTGGCGGGATTGGCCTGGCTGCAGAACGAGCGCTATCACTATGTGCTGGGCGTCGAAGCCAGCAACGGTACGCGCCGGGTGGCTCTGTACCTGCGCTCCGGTAAGGATTCACCAGAGACAGGCACGCTGTTGGCGCAGAAGGAACTAAGCGGCGCAGGCGACAACACTGGCCTGCGATTCACCCTGGATGGCGCACGTGCGCAGGCATGGTTCTCACCACGGTCCGGGCAATGGCAACGCATAGGTGATGCGCTTGACGCGAGCCTGCTCAGTACCGACACCGCGGGTGGATTCATCGGCAGCACGTTTGGTGCTTATGCGTTGAAGCGGTGAGCCAAACTGGAACCGGCCGATACGCGCTGCAACCCCGTCCCTTCAACCGGCGGTGCATGCTTTAGCCCCCTCCCTTTGCCGCAGGCAAGGGGAGGGTTGGGGAGGGGTGCCGTTCGTGGTTGAGCTGCGGTTGATGCATCGTCAGCTTCGCGGCTTACGCCGCTCCCACAACATCACTGGCAAGGCCCCTGCCGAGCATGGCTCGGCACTACGCGGTCATGCTGATCCTGCTACTGCTTTGAGTGAATCCGGGGCTTCGACCAGTTGGTTGATGCGACGCAAGGCGCTTTGCAGTTGACGTCGGTTGCTTGCCCGCCCCAATGAAAGCCTGAAGCCTTGGCTGCGTTGCGCGCCGTCCGGTCTGAATGCCGATGACGGGGAGATCGCCAGGCCTTGTAGCTGAGCGGCGCGAGCGAAGCTGGTTTCGGTCCATGGCGATGGCAAGGGCAAAACCGGGGTCAGAGTGGGGTTTCGGTACGAAACCCAACTCTGACCCCGGTTTTGCCGGTTTTGCTCTGGCAGGCTGCACCAGGCATGCAGCCCTGACGCCCGCACCTTCAACGAAGGCACCAGCAGGTGTGCAGCCAGCGCGGTGCGCTCGCGCGCTTCATCCAACACCTGATTCAACAATGCGTTCGCCGAACCGTCCAACAGCAGCTGGCTTACCAGCGCCATCACCAGTGGATGCCCCATCAGGCAGATCGAGCGCAATGCAATTGCCAGTGCTTCTGCATGCTGCTCGGATGGACAGCGCACGAATGCCGTGCGCAAACCTGGGCTGATCGCCTTCGACAAGGTTGATACGTAATACACCTGCGCCGGTGCCAGCGCCGCAATCGGCATTGGCTTTTCCACAGCGTGATGCCAATACGGATCGTCCTCGATCGCCAGCAATTCCAGCCGCTGCAGCACACGTGCCAACTCAACCCGTCGCTGCGAGGGAATCGTCAGCGCCGTCGGGTTGTTGCAGGTGGGATTGAGGTAAACCAAGCGCGCCCCACTCTGCCGCGACGCACGTTCCAGCGCCTCCGGGCACATTCCTTCCGCATCGCCATCGACCGGCAGCAAGCGGCGTCCCAAGGATCGTGCCGCCTGTAGCAGGCCCGGATACACCAGGTGATCACAAAGAATCACCTCGCCTTCCTGGGTCTGGCTGATCAGGATCGATGCCAATGCCGACTGCGCGCCTTCGGCAACCACCAATGCCGTATCGGCAATATCGCCCAGCATCGGCTGCAACCAGCTGGTCGCTGCATGCCTGTCGGTCGGGCTGCCACCGGCGAGGTGATACGTCATCAGGTTGGGCGCATTGCTGCGTGCAAGCACGGCGGCGGCGCCACGCCGCAAGGCATCGTTCAAGGCCAAGGCATCCGGTACCGGCGGTACGTTCATGCTCAGGTCCACCGGTTGGCCGAAGGCTGCTTTCGGCGGTGCGATGAAACTGCCTTGCGGCCCGCGCGCTTCGATCAGTCCGCGTCTGCGTGCTTCATCGAAGGCGCGCGTCACCGTGGTCAGGTCGATGCCGAGTTGCTTTGCCAATGCGCGCTGCGATGGCAGGCGATGGCCGGGCACCAGCTCGCCGGTGTTCATGCTGCGCTCGATGCTGTTGACGATGCGCAGGTAGATCGGTCCGTTGCTGCGCAGCGCGCTGTCCATCCAGTTCATCGCCGAACCCCATGTTTACCGGCAAAAACTGCGACATCCTGTCGCACCATGTATGGACGATGTAGCCACGTATTGTTTGCATCAGCGGCGGGTGCCTGCTCACAACCATCGGTCGGTTGGAGCGGGTGCCCGCTGTTTTTTGTGCGCGGACAGAACGTCCACGCACGCTGGCATGCATGCAGATTCATCAGCAGTGGATCAAGACTTGCCTTGCCAAGGGCAGTAACAGCCCACCGCCAGCAATCCGCGTGGGCGCACCGTCTGGCCATCGACCAGCTTGTCGAGAATCGGCTCGACAAAACTATTGGCCGAATTGCAGACCATGCCGATGCTGTACGGTCCGGCGTAAGCCAAGTGCCCTTGCCGATCCCAGATCGCAACCGCAGGGCTGGCCGGGATATGTTCGGCGCCTTCAATCGTCGGCAGTTCTTTCAGGCGACCACGCAGATACTCGGGCAGCTCGCCTGTGGTGCCCGGGCGGCGCACCGCATAGAAATCGATGCTGGCGCGGCGGTACATGCTGATCAGATAGCTCAGATGCGCGCCGGTTTCGCGGTTGCAGACCTTGCAGGCCGGGTCCCAGAAATGCACGACGCGGATGCGTCCGTTGGCGCCAGCCAGTTCCGGCGGCAACTTGAGCTGGGTGTCGTCGAAAACGATGGCCTGTTCGGCGAAGGTGGCCTGCTCACTGAGGCCGAAGTACTGCCACAACGCTATCGCAATACCCGCCATCAGCACGCAGCCCGCCGCGATCCACAGCCGCATCCCACGTCGGCGCGGCGATGCGCCGTTGGGCGGGCTCACGAGGCGGCGTCCGCGCCGAACTTGTGCTCGTACTGTTCCAGCATCTCGGCGCAGGAATCGGCCTGGGCGCGGCGGTAGATCTCGGTACGCTCCGGCGCGCGGCTGCGCTGCAGGCACTGCTCGATGGCCGCGCGCTCACTGGCCTGCACATCGGCGGTCTGCGGCCGCGAGCAGACGTAGACCAGCGACGCCAGCGCCAGCACCACGAAACCGGCGCAGCCCAGCATCACCAGATGAAACTTCAGCTTGTCCCGACGCACAGCAGCTACCCGCATATCCATACAAGATATGCAATGTATCACTTTTGTATGGATATGACCGGAGCGCGGTTAAACGATCGCCTGCGTCCGCGTCTCAGGCGCAGCCGAGATGACCTCGGTCAGCTTGGTCAATGCCGCCGCCAGACTGTGCTGATCCACCGCCCCGCCCAAGGACAGGCGGATGGCATTGCCGGCCTGCTCCTCGATGCTGAAGGCCTCCGAGCTGGCGATGCCCAGACCCTGCGCCTGCGCGGCCTGGATCAGCCGGTACTGGTCCAGCCGTGGCGGCAGCGGCAGCCACACGTGCAGGCCGGACGGGTGCGCCTGGTAGGGCTTGGGCAGGATGCGCGCGGCGATCTGCTGGCGCTGGCGCAGCTCCTGCTGGAAGCGGCGCACCATCTCATCGGCCTGACCGCTGCGGATCCAGTGCGAGGCCACCGCCACCATCGACTGGGTCGGCATCAGCGCGATCGAGCGCAGGGCGTCCAGCAGCGGCTCCATCGGCTCGCCCGGCGGCACCACCAGATAGGCGGTGCGCAGGCCCGGCGCCAGGCACTTGGACAGGGTGGAAACGTAGTAGACCGGCGCGTCCGGGTGGCTATCCACCGCCAGCGGCGGCGCCGCATCGGCGGCCAGCAGCCAGTACGGATCGTCCTCCACCACCGCCACGCCATGGCGGCGGGCAATGGCTAGGATGGCCGCGCGCCGGGCCTGCGACATGGTCGCGGTGGTCGGGTTCTGGATGGTCGGGATCAGGTAGATCAGGGCCGGCTTGCGCTGCAGGCAGGCGGCTTCCAGCGCGTCCGGCAGCATGCCTTCGGCGTCCATGGCGATGGAGACGATGCCCCGCTGCAGCACACGCGCGGCGGCCAGCAGGCCCGGATAAGTGAGCTGTTCGGCGGCGATCAGGTCACCCGGCTGGGTCCTGGCCAGCACGATGGCGCACAGGGCGGCCTGCGCGCCGGGGCAGATCACCACCCGCTCGGCGGAGACGCTGCCGAGGATCGGCGCCAGCCACTGCACGGCGGCGGCGCGGTCATCGCGGGAACCGGCGCCGACGTGGTAACTCATCAACTCGCCCTGCCCCAGCTGCTGGCTGAGCTGCTGGAAGCCCCGCTCCATGCTCTGCGCGAACGGGCTGCTGCCCAGCAGCGGCGGGATGTTCATGCTCAGGTCGACCGAGGTGGTGCTGTTGCCGGCCGACATGGCGATGAAGGTGCCGCCGGCGCCCTGCGCGTCGAGCAGATCGGACTGGCGCAGCTCAGCGTAGGCACGAGTGACCGTGGTCAGGTCCACGCCCATCAGCTGGGCCAGGTCGCGCTGCGGCGGCAGCCGGTCACCGGGTTGCAGCACGCCATCGTCCACGGCATCGCGTACCTGCTGGGCAATCTGCAGGTAGAGCGGACCGCCGCCCTCGGCGAAGGGACGGACCCAGGTCCGGTTGGGCTTTTTCAGGCGTCGGCCTGCGGCTGGCTGCTGCATCGGGTGAACCTTCCCTGCCTTGTACGTGCACCAACCCATACAATGATGTATCTTGTATGGACTTGACTGGATCGGCAATCCTTTTGTAGGCACCGCCGTACGGACAGTGTAGCCGCTCCCGGCCCATGCGCCGGGCATCGGTGGTCCCCGCTCAAGAGCTCCTTCAACAGGGTCGACCTTCAATGAATATCTGCTGGAAACGCATCCGCCCAGCGCTGGCCGCTTTGGCATGCGTGGGCCTGTCTGGCTGCAACTGGGTACTACTGGACTCCAAGGGCGACGTGGGCATTGCCCAGCGCGACCTGATCATCATCTGCATCGCCTTGATGCTGATCGTGGTGATACCGGCCATCGTGCTGACCTTCGTCTTTGCCTGGCGCTACCGCTCCGGCAATACCAAGGCCAGGTACATGCCCGATTGGGCGCACTCCACCAAAGTGGAAATCGTGGTCTGGGGCGTGCCCCTGATCATCGTCGCTGTGCTTGCCGTCATTGTGTGGAAATCCACCCACGAGCTTGACCCTTACAAGCCGCTGGATATCCCCGGCGAGCCGCTGCATGTGGAAGTGATCGCCACCGACTGGAAGTGGGTATTCGTCTACCCGGACCTGGGCATCGCCACGGTCAACCAGCTCAACTTCCCGGCCGGGCAACAGCTGGCCTTCGACATCACCTCCAACTCGACGATGAATACCTTCTTCATCCCACAGCTGGGTGGGCAGATCTATGCGATGGCCGGCATGCGCACGCAGCTGCACCTGGTGGCGAACGAACAGGGCAAGTTCGACGGCATGTCGGGCAACTACAGCGGCCACGGCTTCTCCAACATGAAGTTCGTCGCCACCGCGATGAGCCAGCCGCAGTTCGACGATTGGGTTGCGCAGGTGCGGCAGTCGCCGGATCAACTGAGCTTCGCCGAATTCAAGCGCCTGGCCGCACCCACCCGCAAGGAGCCGGTGCGCCACTTCGCCAGCGTCGAGCCGCTGCTGTTCAAGAAGGTCATCGACCAGTTCATCGGCGTGGGTGAGAACACCGCGGCCACGTCCGGCCACAACGCAGAACCCAAGGCCTCCCAGGAGTAATGAGCATGTTCGGTAAGTTGACGTGGGACGCCGTGCCGTTGCACGACCCGATCGTCGTGGTGACATTGGCGGGCATGGTGCTTGGCGGCATCGCATTGCTCGCCGCCGTCACCTATTTCAAGTTGTGGGGCGTGCTGTGGCGCGACTGGTTCACCACCGTGGACCACAAGAAGATCGGCATCATGTACATCGTGGTGGCGCTGGTGATGCTGGTGCGCGGCTTTGCCGACGCACTAATGATGCGCGCGCAGTTGGCCGCGGCCGGCCCCGGCAGCGATGGCTTCCTGCCACCGGAACACTACGACCAGATCTTCACCGCGCATGGCGTGATCATGATCTTCTTCGTGGCCACACCGTTCGTGGTTGGCCTGATGAACATCGTGGTGCCGCTGCAGATTGGCGCGCGCGATATGGCCTTCCCCTTCCTCAATGCCTTTAGCTTCTGGATCTTCGTGGTCGGCGCTGCGCTGATGATGATCTCGCTGGGCCTTGGCGAGTTCGCGATGACCGGTTGGGTGGCGTACCCGCCGTTGTCCGGCATCGAGTTCAGTCCAGGGGTAGGCGTTGATTACTACATCTGGGCATTGCAGGCCTCCGGTGTCGGCACACTACTGACCGGCGTCAACCTGTTCATCACCATCCTGCGCATGCGTGCGCCGGGCATGACCTTGATGAAGATGCCGGTGTTCACCTGGACCGTGCTGGTCACCAGCGTGATCATCATCGCTGCGTTCCCGATCCTGACCGTTGCCCTCGGCGCGCTCACCCTGGACCGCTACCTGGACTTCAACTTCTACACCAATGACCTGGGTGGCAACCCGATGATGTACGTCAACCTGGTGTGGGCCTGGGGCCACCCGGAGGTGTACATCCTGGTATTGCCGGCGTTCGGTATCTTCTCCGAGATCACCGCCACGTTCTCGCGCAAGAAACTGTTCGGCTACAAGTCGATGGTGGGTGCAACGCTGGCGATCGGCATCCTGTCGTTCGTGGTGTGGCTGCACCACTTCTTCACCATGGGCTCCGGTGCCAGCGTCAATGCCTTCTTCGGCATCATGACGATGATCATCGCGATCCCGACCGGCGTGAAAATCTTCACCTGGTTGTTCACCATGTACGGCGGCCGCGTCGAGTTCAGCGTGCCGATGCTGTGGACCATCGCCTTCCTGGTCACCTTCACCATCGGCGGCATGACCGGCGTGCTGCTGGCCATCCCCGGCGCGGACTTCCTGCTGCACAACAGCCTGTTCCTGGTGGCCCACTTCCACAACACCATCATCGGTGGCGCGCTGTTCGGCTACCTGGCTGGCTTCGTCTACTGGTTCCCGAAGGTGTTCGGCTTCACCCTCAACGAGCGCCTGGGCAAGTGGTCGTTCGCCTGCTGGATCATCGGCTTCTACCTGGCCTTCATGCCGCTGTACATGCTCGGCTTCATGGGCATGACCCGGCGCATGAACCAGTACGACAACCCAGCGTGGACGCCCTACCTGATTGCCGCCTTCGTCGGTGCGCTGTTCGTGTTCGCAGGCATCGTGCTGATGCTGGTGCAGATCTACGTCAGCATCCGCGACCGCAAGCAGAACCAGGACATCACCGGCGACCCGTGGAATGCGCGCACGCTGGAATGGCAGACGCCTTCGCCGCCGCCGTTCTACAACTTCGCCGTGGTGCCCAAGGCCGACACCCTGGACGCCTTCCACGAAGCCAAGAAGCAAGGCCTGCCCAAGCCGCCCAAGCACTACGCGCCGATCCACATGCCGCGTAACACCGGCGTGCCGCTGATCCTCAACATATGGATCCTGGCGCTGTGCTTCGCCTTGATCTGGCACATCTGGTGGCTGGCCGGTGCGAGCTTCGTGGCGATGATCGTCACCTTGATCGTGCGCTCCTACGACGAGGACGTGGATTACTACGTCAGCGCCGAAGAAGTGGCCGCCATCGAGAACCAACACCAGAACAAGCTCAAGCAGCACAGGGTGATTGCATGAACATCATGTCCAATGTCGCCGTAGACAACACACAGGCGGCCGAGCACAGCCATGACGACCATGGCCACGACCAGGGCGGCATGAAGGTCTTCGGCATGTGGGTCTACCTCATGTCCGACCTGGTGCTGTTCGGCTCGCTGTTCGCCTCCTACGCGGTGCTCAGCAACGCGTATGCAGGCGGCCCGACCGGTGCCGAGCTGTTCTCGCTGCCGTTCGTGCTGGTGGAGACCTTCCTGCTGCTGGTTTCCAGCATCACCTACGGCCAGGCCGTGCTGGCGATGCACCGCCAGGACAAGCGCGCCGTGCTGACCTGGCTGGGCGTGACCTTCGCACTCGGTGCCGGCTTCATCGGCATGGAAGTGTATGAGTTCAACCACCTCATCCACATTGGTGCCGGCCCCACCACCAGCGCCTACCTGTCCGCGTTCTTCGCGCTGGTTGGCACGCACGGCCTGCACGTGGCCAGCGGCCTGATCTGGATGGCGGTGGTGATGCACCAGGTGAAGCGTCGCGGCCTCACCCCGACCAACGTCACCCGCATCTCCTGCCTGAGCCTGTTCTGGCACTTCCTGGACCTGGTCTGGATCTGCGTCTTCACCTTTGTCTATCTGATTGGAGTGTTCTGAACATGTCCGACAACGACACCTCCCGCGCCGGCAGCGGACATGGCTCCACCAAGTCCTACCTGATCGGCTTCGTGATCTGCGCCGTGCTCACCGTCATCCCCTTCATGCTGGTGATGAACCCGACGCTGTCGCGACCACTGACGATGGCCCTGCTGGTCGGCTTTGCCGTCGTGCAGATCATCGTGCAGCTGGTGTACTTCCTGCACATGAACCGCTCCTCCGAGGGCGGCTGGAACCTGGCCAGTTTTGTTTTCACCCTGGTCATTCTTTTCATCGTGGTAGCGCTCTCGATCTGGATCATCTGGAGCATGCACTTCCACATGATGGTCAACTGACGCACGCAACGGGCCGGCACACCATGCCGGCCCGTCGCATGTAGTTCGGCTGTCCGTCCTTCATCGACCATAGCCATGTCCCGCACCAACACCCCCGCCACCGGCCTCGCCACACTGACCCGCAAACTGCACCTATCCACCATCGCGATAAGCGCCGCCACCCTGCTGCTGGTCGCCTGCGCCGCAAAGCCCAAGGTGGATTTCTACGGCAAGGACATCGCCTGCGAAGCACTCGGCCAGCAATGGACGATGCCCGACAGCACAGGCATAAGCCGCAGCCCAGCCGATCTCAACGGCAAAGTGACCTATTTGTTCTTCGGCTTCACCAGCTGCCCGGATGTCTGCCCCACCACCATGGTGGAGTTGAACCGCGTAAAGCACCTGATGGGCTCGGATGCCGACAAACTGCAGGTGATCTTCGTCACCGTGGACCCGGCCCGCGACACGCCTGCCGTCGCCGAAACCTACGTAAAAGCCTTCGACCCCACCGCAACCGCCCTGGTAGGCAACGACCAGCAACTAGCCGCAATGGCAGCATCCTTCAAAGCCTTCTACGACCGCGAAGAAGGCAAGCACCCCGGCGCCTACTCGATGAGCCACACCGCAGGCGGCTACGTATTCGACCGCCAAGGACGGCTGCGTCTGTTCGCCCCCTACGGCATGCCGGTAGAGCAGCTGTTCTCGGATGTGCAGCGACTAACGCTGGAGCCAACAAGGCCGCACGCAACAACCTGTCAGACAACCGGATAGCCCCGACCCCGCAAGACCAAAGCCCCTCTCCCTCCGGGAGAGGGGTTGGGGTGAGGGCAGAACAAAACCACCAACCCCAAACCCCCAGCCCCCCAACCAAACTCAGCCCTAAAACCCAGTCACCCTCACCGCTCAACACACCCACCACCAACCTCCCCACCCTCCACAAACACCCCAACCGCCTCAACAAAACACCCAGGCGCAAAGTAAGACAGCAAATGCGCCCCACCCTCCACCGTACTGAAGCTCACCTCCCCAGCCTTCCCAAGCACAGCCGCATGCTCCACCGCCCCCGCATACGCCGTATTCGGATCCAAAGTCCCATGCACAACCAAAGTCCTGGGTAACGCACCAGGCGACCTCCCAAACCAGGCATCCCTGGCATAAGCAGGCACAGGCGCCCCGACCAGAAACCCGGGGATTGCACTGACAAACAAAGCTCCAGCAGCCTCCTGCTCCACCAGCTCGCGCGTAAGCCCCGGCCGCGCATTGTTCTCCGACGCCGAGATCAACATCACCAGCGGCAACGAAGGCTGGTTGTTACCGCCCTGACCCATCCCGGCCATCGCCGTCTTCAACTCCGCCACCGTCGCCAGCAGCGCGGACGTATCGTCCACCGCCAGCCCGTCAACGATGTCGGGAATACGCGCACGCAGCGCAGGGAAGTTCAGCAGCGAGCCCAACAACCGGCGCAGATCACCACCGGGGACCTCGTCCTTCCACGGCGCCGTCGGCGCAGCGGCCAGCACACGCTGATAGACCACCACCTTCTGCTCACCCAACACCGCACGCCCCACTGCATCCACCAGCGCCGTGCGCCGGCTCAGGTCCCACTGCTCGGTGGTCTCCAGCGGCACCAGCCCGTCCAGGATCAAACCGTCCAGCGGCATCGGCGCCACCTGCAGCGCACGCAAGGCCAGCTGTGTGCCATACGACACCCCGTACAGATAGGTCGGCCCACTGCCGCGATAGCGCGACATCAGCAGCGCAAGATCCTGCGCCGCCTCGGTCACCGAGAACGCCTGCGTGCGCGCCGCATCCGCATACATCGCACCAATGCAGCCACCCCACTCGTCCCCGGCCAGCGCAACACCATCGGCGCTGTCCGCCGCCTCCTGCACCGGGCAGATCCGCTCCGACCGGCCCACGCCACGGTGGTCCGGAATCACCAGGTCATAACCGGGAAACGCACGCCGGAAGGTCGCAACCACCGGATACAAGGACGCCCCGGACTCACCAGGCCCACCAGCCAAGAACCAAACCTCCCCGCGCCGCTCTGCCGCCTCGGCGGGAAACCAGCGCACGAACAGCTTCAGCGAACCATCGGCCGGCGACGCATGCCGCAGCGGAACATGCGTGGTGACACAGAGGCTGCCTTTCAGCGCAGGAGACGAATCCGCATCAGCGCACGCCACCGGCGCCTCGAAGGCCAGCTCCGCGCGCGCGGGAAGCGCTGCAAACAATGCAGCCGCAAGAACAACAGATCGAAACATCGACTTTCATCCCCTGATGAGCAGACGACAGGATGCCAGTGAGTTGGGGTGGCAGGAATGTCCATCGGTAATGGGTGGTTGCGGGCTGGGCACGCCTATGTGCTGTCTGCAGCAGCTGAGCTCTTACGGGCTTCGGAAACAATTGCGGATTGGACTTCCTTGATCGCACTGAAACTCCCGAGCTCGCTGCTCAACAAGGCCCAAGATTCCTTGGTTCAAGCGATAATCCACGCCAGAGATAGCCAATCGAATCAGCCGGAGAGCAACATGCGGTTTGTTTACCTACTTCTCTGCATCGCAGGCACCGCCCTGCCCCTCGCCCAGTTTGTGCCATGGCTATCCGCCAACGGCCTCAATGTCCCGCTTCTGTTGCAGCAAGCGACTTCCAGCAACATTGCAGCTTTTGCTTGGGCGGATGTCCTCATCTCGGGGCTTGCGACCATCGCACTCATCTACGCAGAAGGACGCAGGCTGGGGATGCGCCGTCTATGGTTGCCGCTGTCCAGTATCGCGATTGGTCCGTCCCTGGCACTACCTCTTTTTCTTTATCTCAGGGAGCTGCATCTAGCAGAATTGAAGAGAGAAACCTGATAGCTCGCGCTGGCCGGACATAAGGGCTGCCCACCAACCCACCTCACTGAGCCGCCCGATTGGACTACAAATATTCTCAAATGCAAGCGGCCGGCGTCGAATTCAAAAGCAAGACAGGAAACGTGCAGAAACGTAAGAACACCTATAGCAACGCACTCAGACCCAAGTCCCCCTCCTATCCAAAGGAGACATACGCTTGCCCCAGATTGCTCGTGAACTTGACCGCGTGCTCGGCCCGGCGCCTCGGTTTAGTTGCGGATACAAGCTAGGTGGCAGCCTCCTGACAGTGACCTACTCACACAAAAATCTATGGCAGACCCGATCTCAAGAGTAGTAAACCTCGTAGTGCGAGCTTGCTTAGCCATGCATGCCATGGTTAGTCCCCTAGGTTGGCCTGCCGGAAGCCTTAGCAGTGACTCTACTCGCTGGACTCGATAGACTCCGCCTGTATGGGGTGGAGTTTAGCGACAAGGACGGAATGTGGTTGAGCTAACGGACGTGAATGACTATCTCGGGGCGCTAGGCCATGGCTCTGCTCATCTCCCTTTTCTATCTTCGGGTCCCGAGCGGATCTACTCGCTGATTTTTCAGCCTAGAGGTGACATTGACGCGGCTCATTCAAGCCTATCGACATCAAGTGCGTCATCACTTGCTGTGAAGATGAAGGGGTTCCTTTCAGAAGCAGAGGAGTTGCGAGTCGCGTTTGCGGCATGCCCTGAGTACTCATGCCCTTGGTCTTCTATAACGGAGTTCGTCCAAGGAGGGGGGCGCCCACCACGCGGGTCTCTTTGGGCCATTTGCTGTGAGAGTATCACTCCCACGGCACTTGAAAGCGTGACCAATTTACTGACAGAGGCTGGAATTAAAGTCATTGAGCCTACAACTCAGGACGGTGCGGGTACGTTCCTCAATCTTGTTTGCCATCTGTTCTGGGCCACTGACGCTACCGGGAATTACACACCAATCGCGTTACTACAAGCGAAGACGTATCCCATGGGTGGGATTGATTATGAAAGAGATCATTTGATCCTTGGCAATCGCATATTTCGCTTCGGAAACGCCGGCGAGAATCGCCTTGTTTGCCTCATTTGCTCTGATGTCCTAGGTCCTTCCTTAAAGCAGACGATCATCAATGAGCTCTTGTCGGACACTATAATAATCCACTTGCAGCTCAACAAGAATTCCGCGGACGCGAGCTTCCGCCAGTATAGAGATCTTTGCGGCTCACGAAACCCACGAACAACCGAGATTCTATGTCTTAACTGGGCAGAAGGGACGCGTCTAAGGAAAGATGCGGAGCCGTATCATGTCCTAGTGCAAGAGCCGAAATCGATCTTCTACCGCCCAGTGCATGAGATCGAATGTAGCGACCAGTCAATTTATGATAATGACAAATTAGGCTGCTTTTTAACCTACCATCACGAGTATAGGACTGCGGCCTACGTCTTCCATCCGGACGAACAGATGTTCGCCTTTCGGACATCGAAGCCGGTCATGATTGGCTCAGCCGCAGTGACGCGCCGCACGGGGCTAACTGCCGTCATTAGGTACGAATGGAGAGCAGATCAATGGCAAGCCGCTACCGAAAGTGTGAACGACAAGTTCGGAGAGTTCTTGGCGGATAATCCGCTAGCAAAGGCGCACTTGGCGGACTTCGAAAATCGGCACGTCGATCTTGAGCGATTGATGCAATTTGCAACAGGAAACGTCCTAAGTGCAGCCGATTTTGAGTGGAGCAAGATTCCATCTTTCCGCCTCGCGAATGATGAGACATCGGCGAGGATGCGCGCATGCTGGTCAAGCATCGGAGATGGAGCCGATCAAAGAAGCGAGTGCCAGACTCGCTTCAAAGCGCTCGTCTCTGCGATCGCTGAACCCTCGAAGTTGCCAAATCGTCTTGCCGCGTTCAGAAACCTCAGGCCAAAGCTAACCTACGATTCGCTGCCTTTCAAGCAACTCAGGAATATAGCGGACGGTGATGTGCGAAGCACGGTTGCATTTCTAGGCTTCGAACCACCCAAAGACGTTCTAACGGGAGTCTCTAAAAAGCTCCAGGCGGCACTATATGGGGTCGGCCAAGCGCCTTCTGACATGTCGTTGCTTTACCTAGACGTGAAAGGTCAGCTTGTGGACCACATGGATACAGAACCGCCATCAATCAATGATGATCCCGGAAGCAACCCTATCGGCATTTCAACGGTCTGACCATGGATATAATTCAGTTCAAGACAAAACTGGAAGACACGTTCGATCACTGCGATTTCGAGGGCGAGGTGGCGCGTTGCGAGCACCATTTTGACGGAAGGCTGCGAAGTGTGTTTTTCGTCAAAGCATCAAATGATATGCCAACCGAACTGGATGTGGAGAGAATTCAGAGTGAATTTATTGCCCCGTCTTACTTCTCGTCTCATGAGGACGCTCGATGGAATCACTATCTCGTGTTCGTCGTGTCCGCCGCGCGGGCCAAAGAATCAAGAGAGCTTAAAGCAGCCATTGAAAAAAATACCAGCTATGCCAGAAAATTTGTTCTCTCAGAATCCGAATTTCAGTCCTTCCTGAGTCGGAGAACATATGTGCAACCTGGCCAGGCAATCAATGCCAACCAACTCCAGGTCCACTGGAACAACGCTTTGTTCGATGCCGGGCTGGGAGCCATCGATTCTGAACAACCCCGAAAAGCAGTAATTCGAGCCATTCAGGCGGGCGTCGTCTCGGCCCCAACGAGAGAGCAGCGTAAAGTAGTTGACTCTCAGCCCTTGACCTTCTTGCGCGAGCTAAAAATTCAGCAATTCGGCTTTCGCAGCCTGGCTGGCTCTTTCACCTTCGGCGAAGTGAATCTGATTCGCGGGGTGAATGGTTCCGGAAAGACCTCGCTGCTAGAAGCAATTGAGCACTTCTTGTGTGGCGGAACAGCGCGATCGCAAGGATCAGAGCTGCTGAACGCATCTGCGCTTTTTACAAACTCGGATCGGCCTATTAATTATCAACAAAGGCAGCCTAGTTACTACCAACAACGAGATATGAGGTGGTACGGGCGACGTATCCAGCGTGGGAATCGGCTGTTTGACGGCTTTGCGAGATATAATTTTCTTAACGCAGATGCGCCGGTAGACTTCGCACGAGAGCAGAGCCCTGACGATTTGACGTCAATTCTCTCGAGGATTGCTCTAGGGCCAGATGCCAGCTTTACGTGGGAGCGGATTCAGCAGTTCTCGGGTGATATTGCGCCCCTGCTTGGGAGCATCAAGAGAGATTGTGAGAAGCTTGACCAAGCGATCGAGCGTAGCCGAAGTAGACTCAGTGTTATCAATACCGTGAGTCCCGAAGTCGACTCTCGACTGACACGAGCGGCCGACCTTCTCAGTCAGCTAGGCTGGCCTGATCCCAAGGACCACCTCTCAAGGCCCGATGGATTCCAACGCATCTCTTTGTTGCGTATCGCGATCGATAATGCGCCCAAGGAAGTTCCACCAACTTTGGATGCTCTCGAATCTAGAATTGCGCGCATTGAACTCGCGCTATCGACAATGCGAAAAAACGCCGCTACTGCACGGGATATTCAATCGCGGGCCGCCGAAATGGAAGGTGCGTTAAAGAATATTGAGTCCCTTGCACGCGCAGTTGATCGACTGCGGGCATATCGGACAGCTGGTTTCCCTGAACTCATGGGTTGCATGGAAAGCCTCAACAGGAGGGTTGTCGAGCCGTATCCCGACCATGGAACGATTCTGAGGCTGCAAGACGAAGTTGTTAACTGCAGCGATCAAGAGCTGCAAGTCACATCTTCACTAGTGGATATTTCAGAGATATCTACTCGTCGCATAGACATATTGGCCGAAAAACTATCGGCTACTGGGGTGGCGATAGATAGGGCCCAGTCTGCATTTGAGGAGAGGCAGTTACTCCTTGCTCAGTTGCGAGCGGCGGGTCAGCAGTTGCTCAAGCTACATCCGACTGATGATTGCCCACTATGTCTTAGGGCAATACCGACCAGGGAGCTTCTTAGTCAGATTGAGAATTCGATAAGCGACTTCCAAAGCGAGAACTATGCCCAACTATTGCTGGAAAAAGGCTCGTTGTCCGGAGAGCTGAATGTACTTCGTGGCGTCAAAGGTGTAGCGGATAGCATTTTGCATTCATACCCAGCGCTGGCACAGGCGACACTTGAGCAAATGTTTAGCGTTTCCCTGGACATGGATGGTCAACGTGCGCTCCTTGAAAGCGAGAGACGAGACCTTCAGGTACAAATCGAAATCAAATCAGCGGAAGGCTTTGGCATGCAGGAGCTATTGGGCTTAATCAGCCGATGTGCCAGCGAGATTTCGCCTGACTTCAACAAGTTGCCACACCCTGATCCGCTCATCACGAGATCAGAAGATGAAGTGGCAGCTCGCAGAAAGGCGGCTAGTGATCTTCTGGAGATTGAGCGCAGAGCGCTAGTGGATGCCGTCGCGAGATCCGCGCGTCATGCATTATCAGAAAGTGGGAAGTCAGATATTGCAGAGGCCGAAGCTGTATTGCGATCTGAACTAGATATGCTGACACAATTTAGGCGTACATTGTTAGACCTACCTGGGAGCGCCTTAGAAGTTGCGCTTCCGTCGCTCAAAGTATTTATTGAAGACGCTCGCCTCGCATACTCTCAAGTTGTGATTGTAGCGGAAGACATTCAGGCGTCGCAGTCGCGAAATACCGAGGTCACGCTTCTTTCCAGAGAACTTGAGAGCTTCGTCAGAAATAGGGAACAACTTCAGAAAGAGCACGACAACCTAAAACGCGCATTCGACGTTCTCGACCACATAAGAAGCGAACATAGTCTAGAGCGCGGCCTGTCAGATTTTCTGAGATCAAATCTATCGTCAATTCAATCCATCTTTGAAAGAATCCACGTACCAAATGAGCTTCGGTTGTCGAATTTGACTTCGAGAGAGTTGATGAGACTACCAGATGAGAGTCCAGTAAATATGAATCAAATAAGCACAGGTCAGAGGGCCGCATTAGTCCTGAGCATATTTTTGACATTGAACAGCTCTCTTCGCCTTGGGCCGCCAATCATGCTTGTTGACGACCCAGTAGCTCACATTGACGATATGAACTCTTTGGCCCTTCTTGACTATCTCGCAGACGTCGCGGAAGGTGGGCAACGACAGATTTTCTTCGCGACGGCAGATGAGAAGCTTGCAAACCTTTTCGAAAAGAAGATGGCCTTTCTGGGCGAAAGATTCCGCAGTATCAGCTTGACAAGAGACCACAGCTCCGAACTGGCTCTTCACTAGACTTTGATGCAGTGGAAGTGTCGTCTGCTCTTAAAATTGGCCCGAGCGAGTGCGGATTTATGTGTAGACGATATTGTGAATCATCCTCGCTTTTGTACGCAGCCCGCATTCAGGGGCATTTTCCTCTCTTCGTCGCAGGGCGTCATGCGACCCAAAGTGGACATCTTATGGGGGCTACTCGAGCGCAGAACGGGAGGGTCTAGCTCGCTCGATATGGCCCCCTCCCCCGTCAGGACAAACCCACGTGTCGCTTCTTTAGGGACGGCATCTGTGAGTCCGTTTAGTCGTCGGCTTGTTGGCAGTATCCAGCAGCCGTAAGATCAAGCGGTATCACCAGACAGCTATGCGATGCGCCATGAGTGATTCGTACAGCTGGACCAAGGGATCCGGCGATTAGGCTGTTAAATGCGAGAGAACAGTCATGGCTACTCGAAAGCGCACGATTGGATCGCTCTCACTAGAGTTGTTGGCAAAGTCTAGGGAGGCAGCGCTCTGTGCGATCCGTGTCTTCAACGATCCCGGCGTTACCTTTAAGTCCGAGACGTTTATCGTATTGATGATCATCGCTTGGACTTACATGCTCCACGCGCACTACCGACGCAAATCAGTCGAGTATCGGTACTTCATTAAAGCCGGCAAGCGCAGAAGCTTCGATCGAACAAAGACGGGGGCGTTCAAATACTGGGAACTTGAGCGATGCCTAAACGACAGGGCATCCCCCATAGACAAAGATGCTACGAATAACCTCAAGTTCCTCATCAGGCTACGTCACGAGATCGAACATCAGATGACTAGGTCGCTAGATGGCTACCTGAGCGGTAGGTATCAAGCTTGCGCATTGAATTACAACGAATACATCAAGAAGCTGTTCGGAAAGCGCTTCGGACTCGACAGCCATCTGACGTACAGCATCCAGTTCGTCGAACTTACAGGCGAGCAACTCAACGGACCGAAGCCGGAAGCATCGGTCCCAGAGAGACTGCGCGCATACATAGCCGAGTTCGACGCGGCGCTCACCCACGACGAGTACAACAGCCCACGGTTCTCGTACCGCCTGCTCTTTAAGAAGAAACTCGTTAACCGACCCGGCCAGGCTGACCGAGTCGTCGAATTCATCGATCCCAACTCGGAGCTCGCGAAGAACATCGACAAGGAGTACTGGGTCAAGAAGGAAGTAGAGCGGCCTAAGTTCAACGCGTCGAGCGTGGTAGCGGAGGTTAGGAGGGCCGGCTTTCCGAAGTTCAGGGTCCACCATGACCATACCAACATGTGGAAACGAGAAAGCGCCAGGGATCCCGGCAAGGGTTTCGGGGTCGAGGTCGAGGGCGCATGGCTCTGGTACGACACTTGGATCAAGCGCTGTATTGAGATGTGTGAAGCCGAAGGCGACAAGTACATATGAGGCCGCTTCCAACTACGTGTTCAAATGGCCGCAGGGAGAGGTTATCGTGTTTCCTGATACTCTAGCGGCCTGCAGCGGTTCAACGCGGCATTAGGGCTCACACCCACTATCATAGTCAGTCCACCGCAAATGCCAGCGCAACTATTTGTCGACGACAGTGGCGGGAAAGGCCACAGTAAACACTTTGTTCTCGCCGGACTCGTTTCCGACTCAGAGCGCTGGAGACGATTCTGCTCAGAATGGCGAGAATGCCTGAACGAGCAGCCGAAGATTCCTTTATTCAAGATGAGGGAGGCAGCGACGCTTACAGGCGCGTTCCAAAAGTTCACAAAACAGCAACGAGATGATCGCCTTAGAAAGCTGGCTGCAATAATAAATCGCCATGTTGAGTTTGCAATCTGGACTGCAATCGATCTAGACGCCCACGCAAACACTTGGTCAAAGTTGGGAAAGCCAAGTTCGGAGCCATACTTCTGGTGTCTGTACACCCTGGTCCTTGGCACTTGCTTTGATTTATGGGAGGAGTGCGACTGGAGGGAGAAGTTTGAGGCTTACTTCGACGAACAACTGATCTTCGGTCAACGAGCAGGAAAGTGGTTACCTTTCATCTCCGCGCTAATGCGGCACGCTAATCCAGTTGAGTCTACCCTACTCCCTGAGGAATTGATTTTCTGCAAAGACGATGATTTCCCTCAAATCCAAGCTGCTGATCTTTGGGCTTGGTGCATCCGGAGGAACACCGATAACCCCGAAGAAAGGGCATTTGAATGGCTGCTCGGTGAGATGAACAATGTCAGCCAGTCAGATTACTGCAACTACTACGACCTTGAGCGTATGACTGCGGTAATCAATGAGTCCCATCGCGTCGCACAATCTGACGACTTACCCAATCATCTACTTCCGCTCTATAGGAAAATCTTATCCAGCAAAGGGAGAGGAAATTGAGCCCTAACAAGTCGTTCAGGCCGATGATGCTTCGCGACGTAACTTAACTCAGGGGTTCCCGTGTCCGCTTCTGTCCGAAAGCTGGCGGAGGCGCACAAGAAGGCTACTGCCAAGAGCATCAAGAATAGAGCTGCTTTTTCTGCTCACCACTGCTCAATCACCGCCCACCAAACCGCCTCCGATACTCCCCCGGCGACAACCCCACAATCCGACTGAACAGCTTCCGGAACGAACCAGGGTCGCTGTAACCCACGTCCCAGGCTATCCGCTCCAGCGGCACGTTACTGGTCTGCAGCATTTCTCGTGCACGCGCCACGCGTACGCGTTGGCAGTATTCGGTGGCGGTCATGCCGGTGGCTTTCTGGAAGCGGCGCAGGAAGGTGCGCTCTTCCAGCCCTGCGCGTTGTGCGAGTTCGGCGGATGCGACCTGTTTGGCATGGGTGTCGTGCAGCCACTGCTGCACAGCCAGCACTGCGGCGTCGCCGTGCGTCATGCGTGGCGAGAAACTGCTGTAGTAGCGCTGCTGGCGGCCGGGTGGATCGATCAACAGCGTGCGCGCGACATCCAGCATCACTGCGGCGCCGAGGTAGCGGTCTACCAGCCGCAGGCCGAGGTCGGTCCAGGCCATGGCGCCGCCTGCGCTGAAGATGTCGCCGCCGTCGATGAGCATCTGGTCTACGTCCAGCGTGACATCCGGAAAGCGTGCGGCCAGCAGTTCGGCGTAGTGCCAGTTGGTGGTGATGGTGCGGCCGGCCAGGCGCCCGGTTTCGGCTAGCAGGAATGCGCCGGCGCAGACCGATGCGAGCGTGGTGCCGTCGTCGTGCAATGCGCGCAGCCAGCCCAGGTAGGGCGCGGCGGCTTCGGTGGAAATCGGCGGCTGCATGCTGGGCGGCAGGATCATTACCTGCGGCGTGCCGCTTGGCGGCTGGCTTGAGCTGTAGACGGCTTGCGGCGCTTGGCCAGGCGCTTCGATGCGCCAATGCGTGACCTGCAGTTCGGGGGCGGCGGGTGCTGCGCGTTCACCGGCGAGCCTGCCGGCCAGGGCGAACAGGTCGGTCAGGCCGAGCACCGCCGCCAGCTGGGCGCCGGGATACAGCAGGATTCCCACTTGGATGTGATCGTCGGTGCGCATCTGTCGGTACAGCCCTCAAGAATGTCGGTAGCGCCTCTTCGTGGTGGCAGGCCGGTCGCGGAGACTTCGCCCACACCCTTCAACCACCCATCAGGGAGCCATACATGAGCAAGCGCGCCATTATCGTCGTCGATCTTCAGAATGAATACCTTGCCAGCGGCAAGCTGCCCTTGGTGGGCATTGATGCCGCCACCGCCAATGCGGTGCGCGTGATTGCCGATGCGCGGGCCAAGGGCGTGCCGGTGCTGCATGTCCGCCATGAGTCCGCCAGCAGTGATGCGCCGATCTTCGTGCCGGGCTCGGATGGGGTGCGGATCATGGCCGCTGTCGCGCCGATCGGCGATGAGCCGGTGATCGTCAAGAACCACGTCAATTCGTTCCGCGATACCGATCTGAAGCAGCAGCTTGAGGCGCGCGGTATCGAGGACGTGGTGGTGGTTGGTGCGATGAGCCATATGTGCGTGGATGCGGTGGTGCGTGCGTCCGCCGACATGGGCTATGCGGTCACCGTGCTGCATGACGCCTGCGCTACCCGTGACCTGGAGTTCAACGGCGTTGTGGCGCCAGCTGTGCAGGTGCATGCGGCGATGATGGCGTCGTTTGAGTTTGGGTATGGGCGGGTTGTTGCTACGGATGCGTATCTGGTTGGTTGATGGTCAGCAACACCAGACGAACCAACGTGCGGTGCTTCGTTGTCGAATACCCCGCAACGTGTGCCTTCCCGCTCGACAGATAGGAATCGTCTGGAAAGAAAATTGAACCCATCCCACCGCCTTTAGACTTGCTACCTGACGTCCAAGGAGGACCGATGGATGGCAAGAACATGGATTGTGGTGGGCGATGCCACCACAAGCGGCGGCAGGGTAATTACCGGCTCGACTGCAACGGATATTGAAGGCAAGCCGGTCGCACGCATCGGTGACAAAGCCACCTGCCCCACCCTGTACAAGGGCGTCTTTCCGATCATCACCGGTGACGCAAGCATCGTCATTGATGGTCAGCCAGTGGCACGCCAAGGCGATAGCCTTGCTTGCGGCTGCCGCCTGTTGGCTGGGAAGCAGAATCTGGTTTTCGTGGACCAAGGGGTCTCCTCGGCAAGCGCGGCGGGTCCACTGCCACTTGCGGCAGCCAGCGTTCTGCGGGCGACGCCTACATCAGCAAGCAAGAGCTTTGCCCAGGCGTCGGCTCCACAGGCCGAAGACCTGACCCTGCACTACCACTACAACGATCTGGACCAGACACCGGTACGCGGTGCGAGCTATCGGGTGATGCTGGCCGACGACAGCATTCGCTCAGGCAACTTGGACGATGCCGGCAAGGCCGTGTTGGGCAATGTCTCTGTCGGTCCCATCCAGGTGCTCTACCAGCACGATCTGGATGACAGCGACGACGCTGACATCCTCGGCGCAAGGGAGCAGATCAAGCAGGCGCTGGATGCAATCGTTGCACAGACAAGAACGGATTTCGCAGCTGAGTGGGAGCAGTGGAACGATTCCGGATACTTCACGCGCGGCGCGCTGAAACTTGGCAATCAAGGTCTCGGCGCAGTTCTAGGCGGTTGGGACTACTTAAGCGGGACAGCCGAGACTGTCTGGCAGCTGGCGGTTCTCTACTATAAGACCGACACCGAGCTACGTGAGTGGAAGATGCTGTTGCTGACCGGGGACCGGGCCGGTTTGGATCGCAAGATCGCCGACTACCGCGCCAAAGGCAAGCAGGTCATGGCGGCGGCAAGTGAACTGAAGGAGATGTTCAACCTGCTGATCGATGACCCTGCAATCGTCAGCATGCTGCCCCAGTTCGCCGAGGACTGGTGGGCAGCCATCCCGCCGGATGAGGCCGAAAACCTCAAATCCCGGTTTGGCAGCCAGATTGCCATTGACGTGTTGGTTTCGGTGGTGCTTGCAGCCGTCACCATCGAAGCAGGTGGTGCCGGCGGAATAGGCTATGCCGCAGCGAAGGCGGGCACGATGGCCGCCCGCGTCGGCCAGAAGCTGTTCATGCTGCTGGAGAAACTTGAGGATGCTTTCAAGGCGCTGACCAAGGCGCTACGCGCTCGCAAACGGCGACAGGCCGACAGCAATCGTCAGCCCGACACAAAGCATGAAGTAGTCACAGTAGTGACGCCCAAGCGAATGCCAGAGAAGAAGCTTCCGTGCTTCAGCACGCAGAAGCTACCTGCGGACAAGTACCCTGAAATGGATAGGCAGTTGCAGGGGCAGCAGCAAGGCTTGAACGATATGACCGTGCAGGAGTATCTGGATGGGCGGGCTGCATTTGACCCCAATAACAGGGATAGAGCGGTAGCGAGAGAAGCTCGGAGAGAATTCGCCAACGATCTAACCACGAAAAAATCCAAGCTCTATGTGTCTCAAGGAATTCCACCGATTGAAGCGGAACGACTGGCCGAAGTAGAGACCGAAGAAGCCATGAAGGCCCTCAATGCCTTGCACAATCCCGATATGGTCGCTGGTGGAAAGGACATAATTGCAGACTTTGGAGACGGTGAAGTCAACACCACCATTGGCAGGCAGTGGAACCAGAGAAAGAAAGGCGAAGTGTCACGGATAAGACAGCTTGACCAGGCTGCTAACGAAGTCCCTCACGCAGAAAGGGCTAGCAGTAAGATGAACGGAAAAATGGAGCGCTGCAAATAATGAGCCAGATGCTAGATGACAGGTTCGACTACTTCTATAACCACAAGGGATTTGGACCGCAGATCGACAGTACGCCAGTACCCGAATCCATTGTGGAGGCTTATCGCGGCAAGTTGCCTGATGCACTACTGACCTACTGGAAGGCGATGGGCTGGTGTGGCTTTGGCAATGGATTGCTCTGGTTGGTAGACCCGCGCGAATACGCTGACGTTCTCAAAGCATGGATACATGCCACCGATTTTTACAGCAAAGATCGGTATCACGTCTTCGCCCGGGGGGCGTTTGGTGACCTGCACATTTGGGGCGAGCGCACTGGTCCAAGCCTGCGTATCAATGCACCGTACTCGATGATTTTCCCTTCCGACAAGTCAGCCGACATGGCAAGCGGCGAGTCTGATCTATTGCTACAAACCTGGTTTATCGTGTGCAAAAAGAATACGTTCGACAAAGAGGACGATGGCAATCAGCCGCTCTTTGATCGCGCGGCGAAGCTGCTCGGCCGTCCCAGCGCGGACGAGATGTTTGGCTTTGTTCCTGCGCTGGCCCTAGGCGGACCATGCCGCTTGGACCACCTGCAACGGGTAAAAGCAGTCGAACACTTGATGTTCCTTGCGCAGGTCCACCCGCCTCGAGTGATGCTGGACATCGTGAAAGAGGCAACATCTCGCGGACTTGTATAGAGCAGGCACGAACATGCGAGGAGGTCGGCGGTGCATAGCGCATCCGCCGAACTGATCGAGCTCGCGACCATTGGCAGGCAGTGGAGCCAGAAAAAGAACAACGAAGTGCAACGGATACAACAGTTCGATCAAACTACCAATAAATTCCCCAATGCACCTGCACCACTTAAACAGACCAAGAAGATCGCATTGCACCATCAAGTCGATCGCCATCACCAAAGGAAGACCTAGAAAGTGAGCATCTCATTGGATGAGAGCTTCGACTACTTCTATAACCACGAAGGTTTTGGGCCACAGATCGACAGCACACCCGTACCCGAATCCATTGTGGAAGCCTACCGCGGCAAATTGCCGGACGCACTGCTGACCTATTGGAAGGCAATGGGCTGGGCTGGCTTTGGCAACGGATTGCTGTGGTTGGTCGACCCACGCGAATACGCTGATGTTTTCAATGCATGGATATACGCGACCGATTTCTACGGTAAAGATCGGTATCACGTTTTCGCCCGGGGAGCATTTGGCAATTTGTACGCTTGGGGCGAGCGCACTGGCCCTAGCCTACGTATCAATGCGCCATACTCAATGATCTTCCCTTCAGACAAGTCTGCTGACATGGCACGAGGTGAAGCCGATCTGTTGCTTCAAACCTGGTTGATCGTGTGTGAAAAGGAAGCGTTCGATATGGAAGACGACGGCGACAAGCCACTCTTTGAGCGCGCCGTAAAGCTGCTCGGCCGCCCAGGTCCGGACGAGATGTTTGGCTTTGTTCCTGCGCTGGCTTTAGGCGGACCATGCCGCTTAGACCACCTGCAAAAGGTCAATGCAGTCGAGCATCTGATATTCCTGGCGCAGGTCCACCCGCCTCGAGTGATGCTGGACATTGTGAAAGAGGCTAAGGCTCGCGGACTTATGTAGAAGCCTGTCATTGCACGAGAGCACGTCGCCGGTGCAGAGCGCGTCAGCCTGACTGATCGGGCACGCTGAGCAGTTCTGACAATGGCGTTCAGGCGCCTTCGTCTGGTACAACGCGGCACGGCGTTGCGGAGCAACGCTGGCCCGAACTACTGGACTTACTCAATGCGATTCAAACCATCTCACCTGGCTGCCCTTCTTCTGTTGGGCGTTGCTGCGCCGGCTTCTGCCGAAACGACCATCTGCAAGATCGAGGGTGATTCGATTGGTCCGGAATTGATCTCCTGGGACACCAAGACGCAGCGGGCGCAGGTAAAGCTTCTGGGCGAGGACTTGCAGGGGAAGATGACCTGGAAGCGGAAGCATGATGATCTTGGTGACAAGGTCAATCTGAGCTTCACGCCTGCTGATCCGCTGTTTGGGGATGAGTATGAGTTTGTGGTGTTCCCTACCGAGAGTGGGCATCGGGTGATGGGGGTTGGGTACAAGTACTACAACGGGGTTAGGTATTTGAATATCAGCCAGGGGAATTATGTGGCTGTTTGTAGTTCGTTGTAGTTCTGAAGCTGGTTGCTTGGTTTTGTGGGAGCTGCGTTACCTGCGAAGCTGGGGTGCTTGATCTGCTGGGTTACTGCGTAGAGCACCCCTCCCCAACCCTCCCCTGCGCTGCGCGCAAGGGAGGGGGTTGGAGCTGGCTTCGCTTGTAGCCGCTGCGTGGTTGGCGCGCTTTTGTAGGAGCGGCGTGAGCCGCGAAGCTGGGAATGTTTGCGCTGCTGGCTTGCTGCGAAGAGCACCCCTCCCCAGCCCTCCCCTGCGCTGCGCGCAAGGGAGGGGGCTGAGCTGGCTTCGCTTGGTTCTTCTGCTTGCTTGTTTGCGCTTGCTTGCTGCGTTAGCACAGCATGGTTACGGAATGGCTAAGGCTGCATGCCTTCCATCGAACGTGATGCATTGCTGCCAGCATTCGCGTCCTCTCGGTTATGCTACGGCACCCATTCCGGCAAGGACGTACCGTGACCATTGGCGAATACACGCAGGTTTATCGTGGCAAGAAAGTCGTTGACTTCAAGATGGGTGGCTCGGCCGTAGCCGGCGATGTCGCTTACCGCTTGATGCAGGAATACGACAGCGACGAGAGCCAGGAGGAACTGCTGGCCAATTTCTTCGAGCAGGTTGATCCAAAGTCGATTGAGGTGCTGATCATCGGTGCATGGGATGAGGCTTCCAGTGATGGCCCGCAGGGCCTGATCGATGGGCTGATTGCGCGCCGTGCCGAGCTGGGCAACCTGAAGGCGCTGTTCGTGGGCGACATGACCTACGAAGACTGCGAGATGTCGTGGATCAACCAGATCTCCTACAACCCGCTGCTGGAGGCCTTCCCGGGCCTGGAATCGCTGCGTATCCGTGGTACCTCCGAACTTGAATTGCAGCCCTTCACGCATGCGTCGCTGCAGGAACTGGCGATCGAGAGCGGTGGCCTGCCGAACGAGATCGTCATCGCCATCGCCAACTCCACGCTGCCGGCCCTGCGCCATCTTGAGCTGTGGCTTGGCGATGACGGCTATGGCTTCGATGGCGATGTGGCGGTCTACCAGCGCCTGTTGTTGGCGATCAGGCCGGAGCGCCTGCAGTACCTGGGCCTGCGCAACGCCATGATCAGCGACGAGCTCGCGGTGTGGCTGGCCGGCGAACCGTGGCTGGGCACGCTGCAGACGCTGGACCTGTCGCTGGGCACGATTGGCGACGTCGGCGCACAGGCGCTGTGCGAGAGCCCGAACCTGGGCAGTCTGCAGCGCATCGACCTGAGTCACCACTACATTTCCGCAGTCTGGCAGCAGAAGCTGCAGGCGCTGCCGTGCACGGTGGTGCTGGACGATCCGGAAGAAGAAGACGACGGCGACCGCTACGTGGCGGTGTCCGAGTAAGGCGAAGATGGCCAATTGGCTGTTGATCGGCCCGCGCGGCAGCCGCCGTATCGGGTGGCTGCAGCGTGCCCTGCACGATCAGGGCGCGCCTGCCGCGCATGTGTTCGATTACGAAACCCTGCTCGCCGAGCCCGCGCGGCTGCTTGAGGCACTCGCGCAGGCGCCCGGTGCCATCGTCAAGCTGGAGTCACCCGGCGAAGCGCCTGCGCTGCATCAGGCCTTGGTGCTGCATGGCTGGGAGTTGTCTGGCGCTGCCGGCGATGCGCCCTTGCCTGCCGCGCATGGTGAGCTGGTACATCAGCAGTTCTGGTATGCCGGCTTTGCCGATGTGCTGGCGTCGCTTCCGACGGGGCCGCATTACCTCAATGCACCGGCCGATCTGGCCTGCATGTCGGACAAGCTCCGCTGCCAGCACCTGCTGGCCGATGCGGGCGTGGCGGTGCCGCCCTTGTTCGGGGCGATCAGCGGCTACGAGGATCTATGCGCGCGGCTGCGCGATGCGGCCTGCGAGCGTGTCTTCATCAAGGCTCGCTACGGTTCGTCCGGCGCGGGCGTGCTGGCTTACGCGCGCAACCGCGATGGCCGCGAGGTCGCCTATGGCTCGGCGGAACTGGTGGAGCAGGACGGCCGCTGGCGGGTGTTCAATTCGCTACGGCAGCGTCGTTACGACCGGCACGACGATATCGCACGGTTGGTGGACCTGCTGGCCGAGCAAGGCGCCTACATCGAACGCTGGATTCCGAAGCCCACCGTGCCGGGCAGCGATGGCCGTCGCTATGACGTGCGCGTGGTCGCGCTGGATGGGCAGCCACGGCAGCGGGTGGCGCGGATGAGCGCGGGCGCGCTGACCAACCTGCACCTGGGCAATGCGCGCACGCAGCTGGACGCGCTGTTGGATGCCGATGCCATCACCCATCTGCAAGCTGCCACGGCGAAGGCCGCCGCTGCATTCCCCGCCAGCCGCATGATCGGCTTCGACCTGATCGTGCGCGGCACGCGCAGCTGGGTGCTGGAAGCCAATGGCTTCGGCGACTTGCTGCTGGACCTGCGCCATGACGGGCGCACCACCTACGAAGACCAGGCGCTGTTGGCGCCTGCGCGTTCTGCCATCAACGAGTACGCCCATGCTTGAGACCCGCTTGCCCGACATGCACCGCATCGTTGGCAGCCATGACGTGGTGATGATCACCCTGGACGCCTTGCGCTTCGATGCGGCCCAGCGCTGCTTCGAGCGCGGCGAGCTGCCGGTGCTTGCGCCGCACCTGCCTGCCGATGGTTGGGAGCTGCGGCATACGCCGGGCAGCTTCACCTATGCGGCGCACTCGGCGTTCTTTGCCGGCTTCCTGCCCACGCCTGCACGACCCGGCCCGCATCCGCGCCTGTTCGCACTGGAGTTTGAAGGCAGCGAGACCATCGTGCCGGAGACTTTCGTGTTCTCCGGCCGTGCCGATATCGTCGGTGGCTTCCGTGACCAGGGCTACCGCAGCATCTGCATTGGCGGTGTCGGCTTCTTCAACCGTCGCAATGCGCTGGGCTCGCAACTGCCGGGCCTGTTCGAGGAAAGCCACTGGCAGCCCGAGCTCGGCGTGACCGCGGTCGATTCCACCGAACGCCAGGTGGCACTGGCTTGCGAGCGTCTGCAGGCCGCGGGCGACCAACGCTGCTTCCTCTTCATCAATGTCTCGGCCATCCACCAGCCGAACCGGCATTACCTGCCCGGCTGCGACGCGGATGGACTGGACAGCCACTGTGCCGCGCTGCGCTACGTTGATGGCGAGTTGGCGGCATTGTTCGCGGCCTTGCGTGCGCGTGGGCCGGCCTTCGTGATCCTCTGTTCCGACCATGGCACCGCTTACGGCGAGGATGGCTTCCACGGCCACCGCCTCGCCCACGAGACGGTGATGAACGTCCCCTATGCGCATTTTGTGTTGAGCCCATGACCGCCCATCGTTTGTCAGAGCTGCTGCGGCTCGAGCCCTACCAGGCCTATTCCTACTCCTACCCGCACAAGTCCGCGTATCGGCCGATCACGCAGCCACCGCTGCTTGCCGATGCCTGGGCGAGCGAGCCGCGTGATGCATTGTTCCTGTACCTGCACGTGCCGTTCTGCAGCTACCGTTGCGGCTTCTGCAATCTGTTCGCAATGGCGCGGCCGGCACCGGCGCAGGTGGAAGCCTATCTGGCGCAGATGGAGAAGCAGTTGCGGGTGACGGCCGACGCCTTGGGCGAACACCGCTTCGTGCGCTTCGCGCTGGGCGGCGGCACGCCTACCTATCTGGGTGCGCCGCAACTGCAGCGGCTGTTCGACTTCGTGCAGCGCCACGCCAACATCGACCTGCATTCGATTCCTGCCGGCATCGAGGTGTCGCCGGAAACCGTGGACGCGGCGAAGATGAAGATCTGCCGCGACGCCGGCATCGACCGCGTCAGCATGGGCATCCAGAGCTTCAGCGATGCGGAAGTGCGCTCGCTGGTGCGCCCGCAGCAACGCGCGGTGGTCGAGGAAGCCATCGCGCAGATTCGTGCGGCCGGCATTCCAACGCTCAACCTGGACCTGATCTACGGCATTGCCGGGCAGACCGTGGCCAGCTTCCTGACCTCGATCGACAGCGCCCTCGCCTTCCAGCCGGAAGAGCTCTACCTCTATCCGCTGTACGTGCGCCCACATACCGGGCTGGACCGCATCGGTGCGAAGGAAGGCGGCAAGCGCTCCTTCGTCATTCATCCCGAGTCGGTGGACAACCGCCTGGCACTGTATGAAGCCGGCCGCGAGCGTCTGCTTGCCGCGGGCTATGAGCAGGTCTCGATGCGCATGTTCCGCGCGGCGAACGCACCGGACTCCGGCGGGCCGGCGTACTGCTGCCAGAGCGACGGCATGGTCGGCATCGGCTGTGGCGCCCGCTCGTATACCAGCGGCCTGCACTACTCCAGCGAATACGGCGTCAGCCGCCGCTCGGTGGCGGATATTCTTGCGCACTACCTGGAACGCGATGAGGCCTCCTTCGCCCACATCGACTACGGCGTGCAGCTTGATGAGGACGAGCGCCGTCGCCGCTTCGTGATCCAGTCGCTGCTGGCGCAGCCGGGGTTGGATCTTGCGCAATACCGTGAGCGCTTCGGCACGGAGTGCTTCGACGACCTGCCGCAGCTGGATGAGCTGTTCGAACAAGGACTGGCCACGCGCGAGAATGCACTGGTCGCCTTGAACGACACTGGTCTTGCCCGCGCCGACACCATCGGCCCGTGGCTGATCTCCGCTGGCGTGGCCGAGCGCATGCGCGACTACCAATTGGATTGAGCGGCGCATGCATCTTTCCATCCTCTATCGCGGGCGGCTGAGCAGTTGCAACTACGACTGCCCGTACTGCCCCTTCGCCAAGACCTACGACACCCGCGCCGCCCTGCGCCGCGACGCCGAAGACCTTGCGCGCTTCGTCGATTGGGCGGAGCGGCAGACGATGGAACTGTCGGTGCTGTTCACGCCGTGGGGCGAGGGGCTAGTGCGCCGCCACTACCGCGATGCGATGGTGCAGCTGAGCCATATGCCGCACGTCCGCCGTGTGGTCATACAGACCAACCTGTGCATCGGCACGCGCTGGCTGGATGACGTCAACCTCGACAGCTTCGCACTGTGGTGCACCTACCACCCGGGGCAAGTGACCCGCGCCGCTTTCCTCGCCCGCTGCAATGAACTGGCACGGCGTGGCGTGCGTTACACGGTTGGCATGGTGGCGATGCGTGAGCATCTGGAAGAGATCCAGCTGCTGCGCGAGGAGCTGCCAGACGAAGTGCCGATGTGGATCAACGCCTACGACGAGCGCCCTGCCGGTTACTACAGCGATGACGAGATCCAACAGTTGCAGCGCGTGGACCCGCACTTCCTGTTCAACCTCGAACCCTCGGCAAGCCTCGGCGCACCCTGCTTCACCGGCGAGAACGTTGTGTCGGTGGATGGCGATGGCAACGTCAAACGCTGCCACTTCGTCGCAGAGCCGCTGGGGAATCTATACGACGGCAGCTTTGCGGCCCAGCTGAGACCGCGCGGCTGCCCGAACCAGCGTTGTGATTGCTATATCGGTTATGCGCACCGCAAGGATTTGCCGTTTCAGCAGGATTATCCGGCTGGGGTTCTTGAGCGGTTTCGGGGATAACGGCAAAACCGGGGTGGGGGTGGGGGGTGGGGTTGGGCGCCCCCGCGGGGCCCCCGGGTTGGGGGGTTTGGGGGGGGGTGTGGCGACCCG
>NZ_JBXFWF010000056.1:0-34920 GCF_056854515.1 Stenotrophomonas sp. STEN063 | reverse complement strand
GGCCGCCAGCGAAATCGCCACCGGCAACAGCGACCTGTCGCGCCGCACCGAGCAGCAGGCTGCCAACCTGGAAGAAACCGCGGCCTCGATGGAGGAACTGACCTCCACCGTGCGCCAGAATGCAGAACACGCGCGCCAGGCCAACCAGCTCGCCATCGGCGCGCATGGCGTCGCCAGCCAGGGCGGCACCGTGGTTGGCCAGGTCGTCACCACCATGAGCGCGATTGAAGCCTCGTCGAAGAAGATCGCCGACATCATCAGCGTCATCGACGGCATTGCCTTCCAGACCAACATCCTGGCGCTCAACGCCGCGGTGGAAGCCGCGCGTGCCGGCGAACAAGGCCGTGGTTTCGCGGTGGTGGCTTCGGAAGTGCGCACCCTCGCCCAGCGCTCCGCCGCTGCAGCCAAGGAGATCAAGGGCCTGATCGACGACTCGGTCGGCAAGGTCGGCGAAGGCTCGGCGCTGGTGCAACAGGCCGGTACCACCATGGATGAGATCGTCACCTCGGTGCAGCGCGTGACCGACATCATGGCCGAGATCTCGGCGGCCTCGCAGGAACAGAGCGCCGGCATCGACCAGGTCAACCAGACCGTCATGCAGATGGACGAAACCACCCAGCAGAACGCCGCGCTGGTGGAAGAAGCCACTGCCGCCGCACGTTCGATGGAAGACCAGGCCAACCAGCTCACCGAGGCAGTAGCCGTATTCCGCACCGGCGCAGCGCAAGCCGTTGTGGCGCAGCCCCAGCAGGCCAAAGCTGCGTTTACCCCCGCCACACCCGCCCCGGCCCGTCGTCTGCGTGCAGTCGCCCCGGCGCAACGCGGCAATGCCGCCGTGCGCGTCGACAACGACGGTGACTGGCAGGAATTCTGATCGCCAGCTGCACATGTATGAACGACGCCCCTGAATAGGGGCGTCGTCATTTCAGTGCAAGAAAACGCTCCAGCTCCGCCTCCAGATGCCGATGTACTGAGAAATCCCAACACACCAGGCCAGCAGTAACCCATGTCTTTGCCCACGAGTTTCCTTACCCGCAGTATTGCAATGCGCTTGATGCTGGGAACGGCATTGGTCGCGACCGTCGCATTTGGCCTCACCGCACTGTTCATCTACCTGCGCAGCAGCGACGCACTGCTGTCAGCCTCACGGGTAAGCCTTGAGAACATCGCCCAGCTCGAGGCGCAACGCATCTCCACCGAGCTCGGCCACGGCTTTGAAGCCAACGACACCTTGTCACGCAGCTTCCTGGCACTGCGCCAACAAGGCGGCTTCAGCCGCGTGAGCGCTGCCCAGGTGCTGCAATCCCAAGCGTTGAACAATCCGCAGTGGGTGGGTGTAGGCACCTTGTGGGAGCCGCAGGCCTTCGACGGAGACGATGCCAACCATGTCGACGCCGACGGCCATGACGCCAGCGGCCGTTTCATGAGTTACTGGGCCTGGCAGGGCGGCGCACCGGTGCAGGAACCGCTGCGTGGCTATGACGTACCCGGCGACGGCGACTGGTACCTGCAGCCGGCCTCGACCAAGAAGCCATCGGTGCTGGAACCGTACAGCTATGAGATCGGCGGCAAGAAGATCCTGATGACCACGCTGGCGACCCCGATCGTGCAGGACGGCCAGTTCCTGGGCGTCGTCACGGTGGATTTCGCCCTGCAGTCGCTGCAGGACCGCCTGTCCAAGATGCGCCCGATGCAGGAAGGCTACGTCCGCCTGCTGTCGCCGGCGGGCACCATCATCGCCGACCGTGATCCGGCCAAGGTCGGCAGCAAGGCCGATGATGCCGACACCCGTGCGCTGCTGGCCAACACCGCCAGCAACAAGATCACCTTCGAGCAGCGCCGTGATCCGGTCCTCGACGAAGACGTGGTGGAAACCTATGTTCCACTGAAGATCGGAGATGCCGAGCAGAGCTTCGCCTTCGGCGTCGTGGTGCCGCGCGCCTTGCTGATGGAACAGGCACGCACGCTGCTGTGGACGATCATCGTGGTCGGCATCGTTGCCGCGCTGCTGCTGTGCGGCGCACTGTTCCTGCTGCTTCGCAGGTTCGTTTTCAAACCCTTGAACGAGGCGGTCAAGCTGTCCGACAACATCGCTGCCGGCAAGCTCGACAATGCTGTCAGCGTGCAACGTGACGATGAGCTTGGCACCCTGCTCAACTCGATGCAGCGCATGCAGGCGCAGCTGCAGTCAGTGATTGGCGCGCAGCGGGAAATGGCGAAACAGCATGATGCCGGCGTGATCAGCCACCGCATGGACGAGACCGCCTTCCCCGGTGACTACGGCGTGATGGTCAAGGAAAGCAACGCGTTGGTCGCTTCGCACATCCAGATGCTGCTGTCCGCATTGGAGATCATCAAGCGCTATGCCAATGGCGATCTGTCCGTCGATATCGAACGCCTGCCCGGCGAGAAAGCCGTCATCACCGAGACCGTGGATGCGGTCAAGGCCAGCCTGTCGGCGATCAACAGCGAGATCAAGCGCCTGGCCGGCGCCGCCGCACAGGGCGACTTCTCGGTGCGCGGCGATGCCACTGCCTACCAGCATGATTTCCGCGACATGGTCAGCAGCCTCAACCAGCTGATGGAAACCACCGACGGCAACCTGTCCGAGCTGTCGCAGTTGCTGCAGGCCATCGCCCGCGGCGACCTGACCGCGAAGATGCAGGGCGATTTCCACGGCGTGTTCGCCAACATGCGCGACGATGCCAATGCCACCGTTGAACAGCTGACCGACATCATCGGCCGCATCCAGCACGCGGCTTCCAGCATCAACCTGGCCGCCAGCGAAATCGCCACCGGCAACAGCGACCTGTCGCGCCGCACCGAGCAGCAGGCTGCCAACCTGGAAGAAACCGCGGCCTCGATGGAGGAACTGACCTCCACCGTACGCCAGAATGCAGAACACGCGCGCCAGGCCAACCAGCTCGCCATCGGCGCGCATGGCGTCGCCAGCCAGGGCGGCACCGTGGTCGGCCAGGTCGTCACCACCATGAGCGCGATTGAAGCCTCGTCGAAGAAGATCGCCGACATCATCAGCGTCATCGACGGCATCGCCTTCCAGACCAATATCCTGGCGCTCAACGCCGCGGTGGAAGCTGCGCGTGCCGGCGAACAGGGCCGCGGCTTCGCGGTGGTGGCTTCGGAAGTGCGCACCCTCGCCCAGCGCTCCGCCGCTGCAGCCAAGGAGATCAAGGGCCTGATCGACGACTCGGTCGGCAAGGTCGGCGAAGGCTCGGCGCTGGTGCAACAGGCCGGTACCACCATGGATGAGATCGTCACCTCGGTGCAGCGCGTGACCGACATCATGGCCGAGATCTCGGCGGCCTCGCAGGAACAGAGCGCCGGCATCGACCAGGTCAACCAGACCGTCATGCAGATGGACGAAACCACCCAGCAGAACGCCGCGCTGGTGGAAGAAGCCACCGCCGCCGCACGCTCGATGGAAGACCAGGCCAACCAGCTGACCGAGGCGGTGGCGGTGTTCCGAACTGCTGTGGATAGCGGCAACAAGTCAGCAAACAAGGCGCCGGTCGCAGTCGTCACACAGCATCCGCAACACCGTCCGCGCCCGGTTGCCGTCAGCAACCGCAGCGGTCAGGCAGCGCGCAAACTGGATGAGGCGAACTGGCAGGAATTCTGACCGTCCCGCTGTTACACAAAGCCCCCGGCCGCCAATGCCGGGGGCTTTTTTTGTTTCCGCGATTCACCGGCTTGAGCAATATGCTGAAAATCGTCACCTGCGAATGATCGTAAGAGAGCTGGTGAAATAATCTGAAATAGTGAATGGGCGCACATTCATTCCAAGCGGCGCATCACTAAAAGATCCTGATGTCCTTGAACGGCTAAGGCTTGTGATGCGCTTTCAGCTGATTGTGCTGAATCCTTCAGAATTCCGGACGTAGAACCCCCTACAGCACACTAAGAAAACGCCGTTATCGGCTATGACAACACCCGCATAGGCTTGCGGCGTGGACACTACGCTGTGCAATCCAGGGTTGGATGAGACCCCTCCACAGCGTCCAAATCTGCAGTCGATCCGGAGAGTTAGAGATGGAGTTCTTTCGCAACCTCAGCATCGCCAGAAAACTCGCAGTTGCTTTCACCCTCACCACCCTCACCACCCTGGCCATGGGCGGCTTTGCCGTACAGCGCCTGCATCAGGCCACCGCCCAGCTCGACCAGGTCAGCGCACGCTACATGCCGGCCGTGCAGTATCTGGAGCGCATGCGTGCGGATCTGGCCGAGATCCGCATTGCCGAGTTGTCCCAGCTCTCCCATCTGGACGAGCCGGCATTTGTCGCCGAGTACAACCAGCGCATCATCGACCAGCGGCAGAAACTGGCCGAGCACCGCAAGCAGTACGAAGCACTGCCGGCCGACAGCAGCCAGCAGGCGCTTTACGCCGAACTGGGCAAGACCCTGGACGCCTACTTCAGCGCGCACGCCTTGATGGAGAAGGCCATCAGCGAGGGTCAATCCGAACTGGCCCAGACCATATCCAACGATCAGTCGCGTGTCAGCCGCCGCGACCTGTTTGACGCGGTGGAGAAGCTCAGCGTTCACGTTGCCTCCGTACTGGACAAGGAAGTCGCCGCAGCCAAGACCGCGCAGACCCGCAGCACCACCGCCATCATCGTCTGCATGTTGCTGCTCGGCCTGTTGTCCATCGCCTTGGGCGTGGTGATCGTGCGCGCCATCGTGCGTCCGGTGAACGATGCACTACGCGCCGCGGACGATGTCGCCAATGGCCGCCTTGACGGCACCATCGACGGCAGCCGCAAGGATGAGGTGGGCGCCCTGCTCGCTTCGATGCAGCGTGTGCAGAACCAGCTCAAGGCTGTCATCGGCGCACAGAACGAGATGGTACGTGAGCACGACCAGGGCGCGATCAGCTTCCGCATCGACGAATCGCGGTTCCCCGGCGAGTACGGGCGGATGGTGCGAGAGGTCAACACCCTTGTTGCCCAGCACATCGGCGTCAAGATGCGTGCGGTGGAAGTGATGCGCCACTACGCACGCGGTGACCTGTCGGTGGATATGGACCGCCTGCCCGGTGAAAAGTTCGCCATCACCCAGGCCATGGACAACACCAAAACCAGCCTTTCGACGATCAACAACGAGATCAAGCGCCTGGCCAATGCCGCGGCAGCTGGCGACTTCAGCCAGCGTGGTGATGCCGATCAGTTCGAGCACGATTTCCGCGATATGGTCGGTGGCGTCAACTCGCTGATGGAAACCACCGAAGTCAATCTTGGCCACCTCTCCAAGCTGTTGCAGGCGGTTGCGCAAGGCGACCTCACCCAGCGCATGGAAGGCGAGTTCCACGGTGTGTTCGCCCGCATGCGCGATGATGGCAACGCCACCGTCGACCAACTGGGCAGTATCGTCTCGGGTATCCAGGCGGCCAGCGGCAGCATCAGCCTGTCGGCCAGCGAAATTGCCACCGGGAATGACGACCTGTCCCGCCGCACCGAGCAGCAGGCCGCCAATCTGGAAGAAACCGCGGCATCGATGGAGGAGCTCACCTCGACGGTCCGCCAGAACGCCGAACATGCTCGCCAGGCCGATCAGCTGGCGCGCGGTGCGGCCGAGGTGGCGGCGCAAGGCGGCAGCGTGGTTGGGCAGGTAGTGACCACCATGAGCGCGATCGAGGCTTCATCGAAGAAAATCGCTGACATCATCAGCGTCATCGACGGCATCGCCTTCCAGACCAATATCCTGGCGCTCAACGCTGCGGTGGAAGCGGCACGCGCCGGTGATCAGGGCCGCGGCTTTGCGGTGGTGGCATCGGAGGTGCGCACGCTGGCGCAGCGCTCGGCCGCTGCCGCCAAGGAGATCAAGGGCTTGATCGACAGTTCGGTCGATAAAGTCGCCGAAGGTTCGCAACTGGTCCGCAATGCCGGCACCACCATGGACGAGATCGTTGCCTCGGTGCAGCGTGTTACCACCATCATGGCTGACATCTCATCTGCATCGCAGGAACAATCCACCGGTATCGACCAGGTCAACCAGACCGTCATGCAGATGGATGAATCCACCCAGCAGAATGCCGCGTTGGTCGAGGAGGCCACGGCAGCAGCGCGTTCCATGGAAGACCAGGCACAACAGCTGTCGGCTGCGGTGGCGCAATTCCGCCTGGCAGGTTCGGTAAGCGCTACCCTGGCCAAGGTAGCTGCCAGCGCAGGGGCAGCACCGCCGCGTGGTCGTCCGGCACTGCGCTCAATCCCGAAGCCAACGACGCGCGCACCTGTCGCCAGCGCTGACGATTGGCAGGAGTTCTAAGGCATTACTGTTGGCCGCGGGCGGCTCTCTCTGGCCCGCCCGCCGCCTGCAGTTCATTCACCCGCTTGGGCGAAACGTCCCTCGATCTCATACCAGGCAGCGCTGGATCGACCTGTTATCCAGCTGCCCCCCGTAGCCGGGATGCGCCATTTGATCCCACCGATGCATCCTCTCCACATAGGCACAGCGTCGATCAGAAAACCCGTTCGCCGACATCCGTCGCCAACGGCGACACACCCGGAAATATCCCATGTTCGTCATAGCGCTGGCGCAGTTTCTGCAGACGCCGCCACGCATCGGCGGAGTAACAGGTCGCGACCTCGCCGGAACGCGACTCAAGATCGAATTCATTGATATAGCTGCCGGTAGCAAGAGGTGCCAGCTGATCAAATAGACGGCGCAACCAATCCCTGTTCAGATCGTCTTCGTCCTCGTCGTTCCACTGCGCGTAGGTTGAAACGGAAAGCCGCCCATGAATCGAGTACGCTGCGTCCGCGTGCTCATGAATGGGACGCAGGATCAGCAGACAGAACGTAGCGGGCGAAGGCCGTGTCTGCATGCCTGCAACCAGCACATCGGCAACCTTCCCCGCAGCATCGGTGAGGATGTTGTCGGCCCGGTAGCGCTTGCTGACCATGGCCTGCTCGGTCTGTTGGTAGATGGGATCGAAGCTGTCGAGCTCTTGCTCGACGAACTCACCCAACCAAGGCTGCAGATCCATCTCCAGCGCAGCGTGCAGTGATCCGGCTTCGGCGGCATCGTCGCAGAACACACTGACACTCAAGGCCGCCGGTACACCCGGCGCACCGCCAAGCACCAACATGACCTGCGCGCGATCGTCGTGCCGACGTGCACACAAGGCCATCAGCAAGGGCTTGAGTCTGGCCGTATCCAGCGCGTAGCTGCGTGCCAGTATCGCTTTGGGCGCGAGCCAGGTGCGCAGGTGAAACCCAACCACCACAAAGAACAGGCAGGGGCCGCCGCCTCGTGCCGCCCAGAACAGCTCTGCATTCTCGGTTTCGCTGGCATGCAGCAAGCGGCCATCGGCGGTCACTACATCCAACGCAAGTATGTTGAAGGTGCTCATGCCACCCCAGGCGTCGCAATTGATACCGAGCCCCCCGCCCAGCAAAAACCCAGAAATGCCAACTTTTGCACCGTGACCCGTTGGGAATGCCAATCCGTGCGGTGCCAAAGCATGCGTCAACTGGGCACTGGTCACACCGGGGCCCGCGGTCACTGTCTCCCGTTCCACATCCACCTCGATCGCATTGAGCTGGGCCAGGTCCAGCAGCAGGCCACCGCGATGCAGGAAGCTGCCCGCGTAGCTGTGGCCCGACCCCTTCACCGCAATCCTGAGGCCATGCAAGCGCGCGAAGTTCACGCTTTTGATTACGTCCTCTACCGAGACGGCACGCACGATGTATTCGGGGAACCGTTCGAAATGGCGTCGATTCCACGCCGTGCTGTAATACCAGCTGGCGTACTCGGCATGATGACGGGATCTGACCTTGCCCTCCAATGTCTGCGAGAAGGCCCGGTAGTCGTCGGGGAGCATCTTTGCGTGCTGCAGGTCCATGGTGGTTCCCTCGGATCATCCAGAAGGCTGAGTCAGACGGCGACAACGCTTGTCGCTGAGTAGAGTGGCAATGGTTGCAGGCCAAGCCGGGTCTTGATGCGTGCATTCAAACGCCCTGCTTCGATGGTATCTATGCCTGCGCCCAAGGCCCATTCGTAGGCATAGGCGAAACTGACGGTATAAGGACTGTAATCGGTAAGGTCGTAGCGCATCCCGGCCGACCAGATGCACATCAGAGTTCCGTCGAGGAAGCAGATCAGGCCGCCGACGACCACACCCTGGTCTTCCACCACCACCAGCCGGATCAAACCCTCACAGGTACGAACGAAGCGTGCCAGCGTCTGCGCGGGGAAATATTGCGGCGTTCCATTGCGTGCGGTGGTCTGCTGGCACAACTCGGTGAGCTGCTCCAGGCGATGATCGAAGGGCGGGCTGAGCAGACTGATGCCGCCGCTTCCGGCAGCGAATTTGCGCAACTGTCTGGTCATCTCATAGCGCCCATCCTTGGGCAACGCCTTGATCACGGCGTCGAAACCTTCAAACCGGGTCATGTCCATGAAGTAGCGATCGACCAGGTAGCGCACTGCCAGCCCCTGCTCCGCCAATTGCTGCCGAGCCTGATCACTGGCGACATTCAACAACCCCACATACTGCGCATCCAGCTTGACCGCCAGCGACTTCAGTGCGGCGACCAATGCATCTTCGGCTTCCGCGCCCAGCAGCACGATCACACCGCTGTCAAAGCAGTGCATCGCATGGCTGAAAAGCGCGCATTGCTCACGATCGCTTTGAATGCCCGCAGTACGCGCAAGCAGACCAAAAGGATCCACGGTCTGCACCAACTGCAGGTACGCAGGCACGAAGCCGACCAGCCTCCCGCCTTCGCGGGCCAGCAGGTAGAACGCACCCTTGATCGCCAACAAGGGCGAGCGCTCCGCAGCACACAGAAAGCGCCAGTCGTAGAAGAAGGAAGCGCCGCTGGCGTTGTGGAATTCACGGTACTCGGGTTCATCCATCTGCTCGATGGAATTCAGTACTTCCACTTCAATGGGCATCGCTCTACCCTCGGGGACGCTCACCGCCCGGGTGGCCAGACCGAGGGCAGGAGCGAAGGCATGGTTCACTACAGCAAGTGCGTCTTGCCGGATACCGCTGGCTGGTAGCGTGCGTTGCTAGCGCTTGCGGCACGCAATGATTGCCGCGTGCGGCTCATCGACATAGGCCTGCAGTGCCGGTGGCACCGCGCCCAGGTCATGACCCGCCACCAGCCGTGGATTCGACCATTTGATATCTTCCGCACCCGCTCTCAGCAACGCCGCCTCGATTGCCTGCTGCGACCAATACCATGCGTGCACGCTGGCCTCGTACTGGCGATAACGCAAATCCAGACGCAGGCGCCCCCCTTCCTGCCAGGGATTGGCGTCGTCATCCGGCGTCAGCGTGAAGCCGCAACCCGCGTAGTAACTCGGCGCTGGTGCGTAACGTGCATGGATGGGCAATGCGACCAAACGCCCGCCGGGCTGCAGCGGCGACATCATTTCTGCCGCCATCTGATCCAACTCGGCCAATGTGGTGGCATAAGGCAGCACATAGACCGCCAGCACAAGATCGAAATTACCGTTGGTGGTTTCATCCAACGTGGAGCGGAAGCTGATGTCCAGGCCGTCACGCTGCGCACAGCGGCGGGCGTACTCAAGCATGCCCTCGGCGAGGTCATATCCAACCACCTTGCGTGCGCCTGCGCGTTTCAACAGACGCGAGTAGTAACCGCTGCCACAGCCGTACTCCAGGACATCAAGTCCATCGAGTGGGCCCAGCGCCGCAAACACGCTTGGGGTTTCGATGTACTTCCGGAATGGCCAGGTTGCCATGTCTTCGTAGAGCGCACCCAACTGATCGAACTGATCTGCGGCTTCCTTGCTCATCTGCTGTTCCCTTGCGTTGAGGGTACTGCTCGGAAGTTGCAGATGCTCACGGATCACTGAATGTTAAATTGTGATACAAATCACCGTTTAAGACTATTTCACACTGTCATTTCGAACATTAAGCCGCCACTCAGGTTCCCCCTATACCGCCGTCAGAAGCCCGGCAGTCTGGACATTACAGTGTCGGCGGAATTTCGGGAGCCCATAGACAGGTAGCTAAATCAGCGCGTGCTGTTACTGGGCTCGTAACAGACTGATTAAAGATGTTAAAAAGGCGGCCGTTATCACAGTTTGTACCGCCTCCAAGGCGGCCACGCTGATCACCGCCCAACCGTAAAGTGTCCATGCCCGACCACGAATCGACTGCACCGACGCCCTCGCCACACGCCGGCAACCTGTATGCCGATGATCGCTACATGGTGCGTAATCCGCATCAGGTAAGGCATCTGCTACAGGCCATGATCGATCAGCGCTCGATGATCAATGTGCACCCGGATGGGCGCGACCAGTCCTTCCCTTCAGCGGTGCTGGAGGTGGACATGCAGGGCCTGGTGCTGGATGCCAGCCCGGTCCCATCGATCAACCGTTCGGTGGAGGCCGCAAGCACCCTGCTCTGCTTTGGCCAGGTCGACAAGGTCATGGTGCGCTTCCAGTTGCAGGGCCATCACCGCGTTGAGCGCGGTGAACACACGGCCTTTGAGATGCCGTTGCCGGAAGAGGTTTATCACCTGCAGCGGCGCGAGTTCTATCGCCTGGAGACGCCGGTTGGCGATTCGCCGTATTGCGTTCTCCCAGACCCGGACGGCGGCGAAGCCACCCGTTGGCGCGTGCTTGACATCAGCGCAGGCGGCATAGCCCTGCTGCTACCGCCCGACCAGAACCTGCTCAAACTCCAGAGCCGCTACAGCTGCTTGCTGGAGGTTCCCGAAGGAGCACCGATCAAGTGCTCGTTTGTGGTCTGCAACCTGCGCCAACAGAAGCAGCCCAACGGTTCGGAGATGACCCGCATCGGCCTGCGCTTCGACGACCTTCCGCGCGGCGCCGACAACATCATCCAGCGCTACATCTTCCGGATTGACCGCTTGCGCAAGGCGCGCAGCAACGGGGAGTAAGGCAAGCGCACTAGCGACGGAAGCCTGGGGCTTTCTCGCTTTTGTTTTTGTTTTTGCCGTCGCATTTTCCCTAGGCCGTCATCCCCGCGAAGGCGGGAATGACGGCAAAGGGCGGGAGCACAAACGGCAACCGCAGCTAATCCTGGCCAGAATCACACTCCTGCCCCCCCCCATCCCGCGATTCCTGCCTCGGCGCCTAAAGTCCCACCCGAAAGCGCCGATACCGGTGCATCAGCCGCATCGCATCGGCAGCCCGCCAGGACCAGGATCCGCCATGAATGACTCCCGCAGCACGTCCGCCGATACCACCGGTGGCGAGTACCTCAGCTTCACCCTCGGCAACGAACACTACGGCGTGGATATCCTCAAAGTGCAGGAAATCCGCGGTTATGACGCCGTCACCCGTGTCCCCGATGCCCCCGACTACATCAAAGGTGTCATCAACCTGCGCGGTACCATCGTGCCGGTCATCGACCTGCGCCTGAAGCTGCGGCTGGACGAAGCACGCTATGACGCCTTCACCGTGATGATCGTGCTCAACGTCGAAGACCGCGTTGTCGGCATCGTCGTGGACAGCGTTTCCGACGTGATCCCGCTCAACGCCGAGCAGATCCGCCCGACCCCGGAATTCGGTGCTGCAGTCGATACCCGCTTCATCTCCGGCATCGGCACCCAGGACGATCGCATGCTGATCCTGCTGGATATCGAGACCCTGCTCGATACCGCCGATCTTGGTCAGCCGAGCGTTGCCGAAGAAGCGGCCTGAGCGAAGGTTTCGCCAAGTCGATCACAGTTCCATGCATGCAATTCAAGCCCGACGACTATGGGCCGATAGCGATTGCATGCCTGTCCTCCCCGACCGGCCCCCTATCCTTTTCCGGAGTTCCCGATGTACAAGCATGTACTTCCGCTGTTTGCTGCCACCGTACTGGCGACCGTCGCGTTCGACGCCGCTGCCGATGCCGAGATGATCCCGCCGGAAACCGCAGCGCGCTTCGCCGGCAAGGACGGCATGGTCTGTGGCAAGGTCGAGAAAGCCCGCTACGCCGAAGGCTCCGAAGGCCAGCCGACTTTCCTGCACATGGGCGGCATGTTCCCGCGCCACACCTTCTCGGCACGCATCGCTGGCAGCAACCGCAGCAAGTTCGGCTTCCCGCTGGAAACCCTGGAAGGCAAGACCGTCTGCGTGATCGGCAAGATCCAGCGCGAGGCATCGCGCGCCGAAATCGAAGTGGCGTCGCCGGCCAACCTGAAGCTGGCAAACATCAAGTAATCCGCCTTTCGTCGCGCCGGTCCCGCCGGCGCGCCACCCCGCCCGTGTGACATGGCGGGGCCTGTTCCCGGAGATCGCGCAAGATGCAGTGGATCAACTCGCTGAAACTGAAGCCGAAGCTGATGCTTACTTTCGGCGTCGTGCTGTTCGTCATGTTGTTGCAGGGCATCGTCGCCTACCGCGGCCTGCATTCGCTGAACAACGTCACCACCGACCTCGCTGAAAACCGCATGCCCAGCCTTCGCACCACCGGTGAGTTGAGTGGCATGGTCAGCGAATACCGCAATGCGTCCTACCAGAGCCTGGTGCGCGCCAGCGATGACGTCAAAGCCGATGCCAAGGCACGTGCCACCGAACTGCGCATGCAGATCGACACCACCATCGCCGCCTATCCGAAGCTGATCGACAGCCCGGAGCAGAAGAAGCTGTTTGATGCCTTTGTCGCCGACTGGGGCAAGGCGGCTGCGTCGTACGACGCCGTGACCGAAATGCTGGCATTGGACCTGCCGGATGACGCCATCGACACCTTTGTTGGCGAAACCCGCAACCTGCACCGCAATGCCTATAACGCCCTGCAGGCACTGGCCGCGAACGACAATACCCGCGCCCAGGCCGCTGCCAAGCAGGCCGAAGAAACCTATCGCGCTTCCGCCCTGGTCGGCATCATTGCCGTGCTGGTCGGTGGTGCTGCCGGTCTGGCACTGATCTGGCTGTTTGCCCGCTCGCTGGTTGCCACCATCCGTGGCGCCGTGGACGTGGCCAATGAAGTCGCCAGCGGCAAGCTGGATGGTTCCATCGACGTCTCGCGTGCCGACGAAGTTGGCGATCTGCTGCGCGCCATGCAGCGCATGCAGCGCGACCTGCGCGAACGCATCGACCGCGACCAGATCATCGCCAGCGAGAACCTGCGCATCCGTACCGCGCTGGACTATTCGTCCACCGGCGTGTTCCTGACCAACAACGACCTCGAGATCGTCTACGCCAACCGCGCCCTGCTCGACAAGCTCAGCGAGCACCACGAGGAAATCAGCAGCGCACTGACCGACTTCGACGCCAGCCAGCCACTGGTCGGCCAGCCGGTCACCGTACTCGAGCACCGTGGCGAGGTTGACGGCAAGGTGATGGAAGGCCTCGAGAAGAACGGCGTATTCAAGCGTGAAATGCGCTTTGGCGAAGCCGAGTTCGCACAGACCATTTCGGTGATCCGTGACGACAACAATGTACCGGTTGGCCACGTTGTCGAATGGCGCGATCGCAGCACCGAGGCCCAGGTCGAGAAGGAAGTGGCGCGCATCATGGAAGCCGCCGCTGCTGGCGACCTCAGCGGCCGCATCGGCACCGCCGACAAGGACGGCTTCTTCCTGCAGCTGGCCGAGCAGATCAACAGCCTGCTGGACGCCAATGCCAGCAGCCTGGAGCAGATCTCGGCACTGTTGTCTGCGCTCTCGCGCGGCGACCTGACCGTGCGCATGCACGGCGAGTACCAAGGCGTGTTCGCCACCATGCGTGACGACGCCAACGCCACCGCCGAACAGCTGACCGGCATTGTTGGCCGCATCAAGCAGTCCTCGGTGTCGATCAACTCGTCCGCCAGCGAAATTGCCGCCGGTAACAACGACCTGTCGCGTCGTACCGAGCAGCAGGCCGCCAACCTGGAAGAAACCGCAGCATCGATGGAGGAATTGACCTCCACCGTGCGCCAGAACGCAGAATCGGCACGCCAGGCCAACCAGCTCGCCATCGGCGCCGCCTCGGTGGCCTCGCAGGGCGGTGAAGTGGTCAGCCAGGTGGTCACCACCATGACCCAGATCGAACAGTCCTCGCGCAAGATTGCCGAGATCATCTCGGTGATCGACGGCATCGCCTTCCAGACCAATATCCTGGCCTTGAACGCTGCGGTGGAAGCCGCACGTGCCGGTGAACAGGGCCGCGGCTTTGCCGTGGTGGCGTCGGAAGTTCGCACGCTGGCCCAGCGCTCTGCCGGCGCCGCCAAGGAGATCAAGGGCCTGATCGATGACTCCGTCGGCAAGGTCGCTGACGGCTCGGCACTGGTCCGCAAGGCCGGCACCACCATGGGCGAGATCGTCGCCTCGGTGCAGCGCGTGACCGACATCATGGCTGAGATCTCCGCTGCCTCGCAGGAACAGTCGGCCGGCATCGAGCAGGTCAACCAGACCATCGTGCAGATGGACGAAACCACCCAGCAGAACGCCGCATTGGTCGAAGAAGCCACCGCGTCGGCCCGCTCTATGGAAGAACAGGCCGCGCATCTGGCCAACGTGGTATCCGTTTTCCAGCTGGAAGAAGGCGCCGCTGTCACCAGCAGCCCGGCTTCCGCACGTGAACCGGCACCCCGCCCCGCCGTCCAGGCAGCAGCACCGGCACCTCGCCGTCGCGCAGCCGCTGCCCGCACCGCAGTAGCCGAACTGGCTGACTCGGATTGGCAGGAGTTCTAAGCGACACCAGCGTTGGCTGTGCTGACAACGCAGCCAAGCCAAGCAATTGAACCACCCGAAATCCGATGCCAGTCCCTGGCATCGGATTTTTTTTTGGAGCGGCGTAAGCCGCGAAGCTGGCACACCTTAGGTCGAGGCGGCACCAACGACTGCAAGCACCACCAGCTTCGCTGGCTTACGCCGCTCCCACAACCGAATACACGTCCCTTCTTCGCATACGTGAACAGATCGACTGCTTTGGCAGGCGTACCTCTTCAGGCCGCTCAACTCGTGCCCTTCGCGGCCGATAAACCGGTATCCCCTCACGCAGCGCTGATACCGCAAGGTAACCAGCGGATTCGATGACTATCTTCTCGCTCTGGAACAACTACATTTCCAACATCTCCGTCAGGCGCAAGCTGAACCTGCTGACGGTCCTGATCGTGATCGGTGTGATCACGCTGGCGGTCATCGCTGCCCGCATGCAGTACCTGGATCTGTACGAAACCCGCAAGGCTGCGCTGCGTGCCCAGGTGGAAATGAGCTACGGCGTTCTTGACCACTACGCCAAGGAAGCGGAAACCGGCGCGATGCCGCTCGCTGACGCACAGAAGTACGCGATGGCCGCGCTGCAGAAGATGCGTTCCGACGCTGACGTCAACTACTTCAACATCTACGACACCAAGTACGTGTTGCTGATGCATCCGTTCCGTGCTGACCTGGTCGGCAAGGACATGAAGGACTTCCGTGGCGAGGACGGCGTCCGCGTCTACTACGACCAGGTCGAAGCCGCACGCAAGGGTGGCGGCTATGTCGCCTATAGCTGGGCCAAGCCGGGCAAGGATGGTGTGGTTGGCAAGCTTGCTTATGCAGGCATGTACAAACCGTGGAACTGGGTGGTCTCCAGCGGCGTCTACATGGACGATCTGCAAGGCCAGGCCCTGAAGTTCACCGCAATCATGACGGTGGCCGGTGGTGTGTTGGTGCTGCTGGTGCTGGCCTTGAGCTGGATCATCGGCAACCGCATCGTGCTGCCACTGCGCAATGCCACGGCCGTGGCAACCGCCATCGCCAAGGGGCGCATGGACAACCACATCGCTGCCCCCAGCAAGGACGAAACCGGCCAATTGCTCAGCAGCATGTCGCATATGCAGGACCAGCTGCGGGCGGTGATTGGCGCGCAGGCCGAGATGGCTCGCCAGCATGACGCCGGCATGATCGGCTACCGCATCGACGCCAGCCGCTTCCCCGGCGATTACGGGGTGATGGTTGAAGAGACCAATGTGCTGGTCAGCAACCATATCGACGTCAAGATGCAGGTGATCGCACTGGCGCAGCGCTATGCGGTCGGTGACCTCAGCCAGGACATGCCGCTGCTGCCCGGCGACAAGCGCGTCATCACCGACACCATGGCCGCAATCAAGACCAACCTCGCCGCCATCAACAGCGAGATCAAGCGCCTGGGCAGCGCAGCTGCTGCCGGTGACTTCAGCCAGCGCGGCGATGAAGACCGCTTCGAGCACGACTTCCAGGCGATGGTGCGTGCCCTGAACACCATGATGCAGGTCAGCGACGACAATCTGGGCGAAGTGTCGCGCCTGCTGCAGGCACTTGCCGATGGCGACCTCACCGTCAAGCTCAGCGGCGACGCTCAGGGCGTCTTCGCCAGCATGCGTGAAGACGCCAACAGCACCGTCTCCCAGCTGGCCGGCATCGTCTCCGGGATCCAGCAGTCTGCCGCCAGCATCAATCTGGCCGCCGGCGAGATTGCCACCGGAAATGCCGATCTCTCGCGCCGCACCGAAATGCAGGCTGCCAACCTCGAGGAAACCGCGGCTTCGATGGAGGAACTGACCTCCACCGTCCGCCAGAATGCGGAATCCGCACGCCAGGCCAACCAGCTGGCGATCGGTGCAGCCGGGGTAGCCTCACGTGGCGGGCTGGTGGTGGAAGAAGTGGTCACCACCATGGGTCAGATCCAGCAGTCCTCACGTCGCATCGCCGACATCATCAGCGTCATCGACGGCATCGCCTTCCAGACCAATATCCTGGCGCTGAACGCCGCGGTGGAAGCTGCCCGCGCCGGTGAGCAGGGCCGCGGCTTCGCCGTGGTTGCCGCCGAAGTCCGTACCCTCGCCCAGCGTTCGGCCGGAGCCGCCAAGGAGATCAAAACCCTGATCGAAGACTCGGTCGAGCGCGTGGACGAAGGTTCGCAGCTGGTGCAGCAGGCCGGCACCACCATGGGCGAGATCGTCACCGCGGTTCAACGCGTCACCGACATCATGGCCGAGATATCCGCTGCCTCGCAGGAGCAGTCGGCGGGTATCGAGCAGGTCAACCAGACCGTCATGCAGATGGACGAAACCACCCAGCAGAATGCCGCACTGGTCGAAGAAGCCACCGCCGCAGCACGCGCAATGGAAGAACAGGCCACGTTGTTGGATGAAGCGGTGGCGGTATTCCAGCTGAGCGCCCAACCCGCTGCGGCCAAGCAGCCACAAACGCTGGCCATGGCCGGCTGAGCGCGCATATTCCATGATCGACATCGACAGCACCGAGCGGGACTTCGAGTTCAATGACCGTGACTTCCGCCGCGTCTGCGAGCTGATCCACGCACGTGCAGGCATCGCGCTGGCGCCTGCCAAGCGCGACATGGTCTACGGCCGCTTGTCGCGACGGCTGCGCAACCTTGGCCTGCGCTCGTTCAAGGACTACCTGGACCAACTTGAGCAGCATGGCGGCGAGGAGTGGCAGGCATTCACCAATGCATTGACCACCAACCTGACCTCGTTCTTCCGCGAGCCGCACCACTTTGACAAGCTGCGCGAAGAGCTGCAGTTGCGCGCCCCACGAGCGCCACTGAAGCTGTGGTCGTGTGCCGCTTCCACCGGTGAGGAGCCCTACTCCATGGCGATCACCGCCTGCGAGGCGTTCTCGTCGATGACCCCGCCGGTACGCATCATCGCCACCGACGTCGACACCCAGGTGCTGGCCACCGCCAGCCAAGGCGTGTACGCAATGGACCGCATCGCAGGGCTGGACCCGGCGATGAAGCGTCGTTATTTCCAGCGCGGCAGCGGCCCCAATGAAGGCAAGTGCCGGGTTGTGCCGGCGCTGCGCTCGCTCATCGAGTTCCGTCCGCTCAACCTGCTGGCCAACCGCTACGACGTGGGTGGTCCGTTCGATGCATTGTTCTGCCGCAACGTGATGATCTACTTCGACAAGCCCACCCAGCGCGGCATCCTCTCGCGCCTGGTGCAGCATATGGACGATGACAGCCTGCTCTATACCGGCCACTCGGAGAACTACCTGCATGCGGCCGATGTGATCCAGCCTTGCGGTCGCACGCTTTACCGTCGCAGCCGCAGGAATGGCGCATGAAGAACCTCCAGCAACACCCAGATGAGGTGATGCGCTACCGCGACACACGTTTCCAGACGATTGCCGCCAAGCTGCTACCAACCCAGTACCTGGTGGTGGACGACGATACCGCCTTGACCACCATCCTCGGCTCCTGCGTGGCCGCCTGCATCCGCGACCCTATCCTCGGCATCGGCGGCATGAATCACTTCCTGTTGCCCGAAGGCAATATCGGTGACGGTGCGCCCGCGCGCTACGGCAGCTATGCAATGGAACTGCTGATCAACGACTTGCTCAAGCGTGGAGCGCATCGCAAGCGCCTTGAGGCCAAGGTATTCGGCGGCGCCAACGTGCTCAAGGGCTTCACTAGCAACCCGGTGGGTACCCGCAATGCGGAATTCGTCCGCCAATACCTGCGCGCCGAGCACATTCCCATCGTTGCCGAGGACCTGTGCGGCATTCATCCGCGCAAGATCTGGTTCTTCCCCATCACCGGCCGAGTGGTCGTGCAGCGCCTGCCGCATGCGCACGACGCCGAAGTGGTCGCCACCGAAACCGCCGTCCGCGCCCGTCTGTCGCACACCCCGGTCAGTGGTGGCGTGGAGTTGTTTGAATGAATCTGCAGGCCCCCTGCCGGGTTTTGATCGTCGACGACTCGGCCCTGGTCCGCCAGGTGCTGACCGAGATCCTCGCCGCCGACCCGGCCATCGAAGTCGTCGGCACCGCAGCGGACCCATTGCTGGCACGCGAGAAGATCAAACGGCTCAACCCTGACGTGCTGACATTGGACGTCGAGATGCCGCGCATGGACGGCCTGGCCTTCCTCGAAAACCTGATGCGCCTGCATCCCATGCCGGTGGTGATGGTGTCCTCGCTGACCGAGCGCGGCGCCGATACCACCCTGCAGGCGCTGTCATTGGGCGCGGTGGATTTTGTCGCCAAACCCAAGCTCGACGTCGCCCGCGGCCTGGATGCGTATGCGGAAGAAATCCGCGGCAAGGTGAAAATGGCCGCCCGCTCGCGGGTCCAGGCAATCGCCGGCGGCCCACGCCGCCCGCCGCAGCGCCCGACCAGCGCCAGCAGCCTTGGCTTCCGCACCACCGATCGACTGATCGCCATCGGCGCCTCCGCTGGCGGTACCGAAGCCCTGCGGGTGGTGCTGGAATCCATGCCCGCAGATGCACCGGCCATTGTCATGACCCAGCATCTGCCCGCCAGCTTCAGCACCGCCTTTGCCGAGCGCCTGGACCGGCACTCGGCGATGTCGGTACGCGAGGCCAGCGACGGCGAAGCCATCCTGCCCGGCCACGCCTATCTGCCCGCTGGCGGCCAGCACCTGCGGGTCATACGCGACGGCGCCCGCTGGCGCTGCAGGGTCGACGACGGCGTGCCGGTCAACCTGCACAAGCCAGCGGTGGATGTGCTATTCCGCTCGGTTGCCGCCAATGCAGGCGCCAATGCGGTCGGGGTGATCCTCACCGGAATGGGCGAAGACGGTGCCCGCGGCCTGTTGGAAATGAAACAAGCCGGTGCACCTACCTTGGCCCAGGATGAAGCCAGCTCCGTGGTCTGGGGAATGCCCGGCAGCGCGGTACGTCTTGGCGCTGCCGATGAGGTGCTGCCGTTGGAGCGGATAGCCGAGCGCATTCTCGCCATCGCCCGCGGCTGAGACGACAACCCGGGCCACGGCATCAATGGGAGGATCGCACGCGCCATGTCGTGACCGCTCGTGACCGCTCGTGACCGCTCGTGACCGGCATGTTGCAGTCGGTAACAATGATCTCGACCGGCTCTTCCACCTAGCAATCGAGTCCTTCGCACGTATCCCGACGTCCCCCCGCTTTCAGTAGCGGGGCCCTTTAGAGTCCAGATTTAATCGTAGCGGCTTTGGCCGCCAACTGTTGGGCATAGGCGGCCGGTGTCAGGCCGCCTAAGATCTTCTTCGGTCGCTCCTCGTTGTATTCCCGCCGCCAGGTTTCGATCTCGGTACGTGCGTGCAGCAGTGTGGGAAACCAGTGCTCGTTGAGGCATTCGTCGCGTAGGCGGCCATTGAAACTCTCGATGCGGGCGTTCTGATTTGGCTTTCCTGGCTGGATCAAGCGCAACTGCACGCCTCGCTCGTAGGCCCATGCCACCATCGCCTTGCCGCAGAACTCCTTGCCGTTGTCGGTCCGGATCACCTGCGGCAGACCTCGGGTCAGTGCCAGCCGGGCCAGCACTCGTGCCACGCCGTAGCCGGGGTCGCCCGCTCCACCTCAATCGCTACCGCCTCGTGCGTGGCATCGTCGACGATCGTCAGCGCCTTGATTACACGACCCTCGGCTGTGCGATCGAACACGAAGTCCATTGACCAGACCTGATTGGTTGCCTCCGACCGCAGCAACGGTTGACGCTCGCCCAGCAGCACTTTCTTACGCTTGCGCCGACGCACCTGCAACTTGGCCTCCTGATACAAGCGTTCCAACCGCTTGTAATTCACCGGCCACTGCTCCTGCCGCAACTTCAGGTAGATCATCCCCACGCCGTAGCGCTTGTGTCGCTGCGCCAGCGCCAGGATCCGCTCGCGAAGTTAGACATTGCGATCGGGGCGCGGGACATAGCGCAGTGGGCTGGCGCTCATCCGTACCACGGCTAGTGCCCGCCTCTCTGTGAGCCCGCGCTCCATCAAATGCCGCACCAGCGTCCTCCGCGCCGGTGCGCTCACCACTTTTTCGTAGGGCGTCCTTGATGACGTCGTTCTCCAGCAACTGCTCGGACAGCAGCTTCTTCAGCCGGGCATTCTCCGCCTCCAGCTCCTTGAGTCGCTTGGCCTCCGGCACACTCATGCCGCCGAACTTGCTGCGCCATAAATAGTAGGACGCCTCACTAAACCAGTGTCGGCGGCACAGCTCTTTCACCGCCATGCCGACCTCTGCCTCACGCAAGAAGCCAATGATCTGTTCTTCGGAAAAGCGCTTCTTCGTGTCCAATCTCCGTCTCGTTGGGGATTGAACTCCAAATCGCCGCGCCACTCAAAATCGGGGGGACGTCGGGTGGTCGACAACTTCAGTCGGGAATGCCTGGCCATTGTCATCGGGCAGAGCCTGCGCGGCGAAGATGTTGTCGAAACGCTGGACCACCTGCGGCAGGAACGCGGTTCACCGCATCGGGTTCAGGCGGACAACGGCCAGAGTTCATCAGTATCGTGTGACAAATAGGCTTACGATCACAGCATTACGATCGATTTTGCGCGCCCTGGAAGATCCAACGATAACGCCTTCCTCGAATCTTTCATTGGTTCATTGCACGACGAATGTCTGAACGTGCACTGGTTCCTATCCCTTGACGACACCCGCCAGAAGATAGAAAACTGGCGAACTGACTACAATCATTTCCGTCCGCATTCGTCCCCGGGGAAATGCCCGCGCCAGCGCAGTTCGCCGAGGCATTTCGGACAGCCCCAAACACCCCGATTTTTCTACCTTAGATCGGAATGCATATTGCGAGATCAATGGTGCCAGAGCGTTTTTTATACAGGTAGCAGCTTAGATGAAAGACGAAACGCAAGAAACGCTAACACACGATGAGATAGTTGAACTCTCCTCCTTTGGGAGTAAGCCAAGCGATGACTATATGCGCGTTGTCGATATGCTGGACAATGTTGTTCGAGAGTGTATGTACGTGTCACGAAGCTATAGCGGCATACCATCCCCAAGTACCAAGCACTACTATTCGTCCGTCTTGTTTACGGCACTTGTGACCAAGGGGGTGACTCTTGCTCAGATCATGCCCTTCACTCCTTGGGCGGAAAAAAAAATCGAGCACTGGGATTACGCTTCTGCTGCCGGAATTACTCGAACGATGCTGGAGCTTCGGATCGCGTTTTACTATCTATGCACTGAGGAATGTGACGAAAAAGAATGGGAGTGCCGTTGGAATATATTTAATCTCCACGACTGCTCCTCTCGCATCCGCATTTTCACAGCAATTGAAAACAATGAAGAAGTAGAAAAACTGTCGCAGGCCGCCGGCGAATTACGTGAGCGAATCAGGGCAAACCCATTCTTTGATACCCTGCCAGAGAAAAAGAAGAAAACTGCGTTGCATGGGCAATCAGCTTATCTTTTTCCGCTTGAGGATATAGCTGAGAAGGCTGGAATTGAGAAGACCAAATTTAGGTGGCTCTACGTTCTTCTTTCATCTCACATCCATGCGTTGCCGATGTCTTTCTTTCGCATTGGTGAGGAGCGCGGCAGAGGGCTTCCAACGCCCGTAGAGGAAGGTTATACGTCAATATTTTTGTCACTTGCATCCACATTCCTCGTGAACACGCGTGATGAGGTTCATTCCTTGTTCCGAGATTACAAAGCGAGGGCGGATGATATAATTGAGCGTGAAAACCGGGAAGCCATAGAGGCCATACAAACCTCGGAGACTAAGATAAGGGCCGCAGCTTCTGACGGCATGAAGGTCGGAGAGACGAAATTATTGCTCTCTACTGAGACTATGAGCATTGAAGCAACTCTGATACAGGAAGGCACAGTAGAGGTGCGTTACCGAGATGCCAAAACAGGGGCGATTGTGCTGCAAAGCACTGAGTCGGAAGTGGGAGCATATCTCGATCTTTACGATCTCTACTACTGGACGTTTATGCTGAATGGCGAGCGCGTAACTAACGACCAAATGAGCTTCATAGACGGAAGCGATTTTGCGTTCAAAGCTGACCCACACACTAGAACGCTACATTTCAAGCACGGTTAATAACCAACGCCCCCATGCCTCTTGGTGGTAGGGGTTAGGGAGGAACTTGGTTTAACGTCTGATGACAGCATGCGCATGGCTGGGCTAGGCTAGGCTTGCTGGAGTAGGTTCCTTCTTAGCAGATGTTTGTCACTGCCTCAGCGCGCCCGACTTGCTTTCCACAGGCTCTCATGTGGCTCCCAGCCGCTTGCCGCCGCATCGGCTGCAAGCGGCATGAAACAGAGCTAACGTATTGCCCTGTATGTGGTTTCATACTTCGCGTGATTTTCACGAAAGTCTTGACGTGGGCCATTTTTATGATGTCTCGCTCTTCAGTGACGCGACGCAACTCAATTTTTAGCCGGTGAACCTCCTCGTTCTGATCAACCTCAACGTAGCGACCTACCTCTCCTAAGCCGTGCTGACGTCTCCAACCGTACACACGGTGGGCCGGTACTCATACTCAGAGATTGCTGTTCTCGCCGCACAACCAACCGGAGCTCAATATCGCCCAACCGACTCAATCGAAAGCGCCATGCTGAATAATTGCCGCTGAGGTTGCAGAAGTGATGCTTGGTCAAAGGTACTTACCTTGGAGCTAGACACCATCCCTATTGCAAAGGAAAATGGAAAAAACACTGAGTACCTGCCATGGATGCCCCCTCCCTTCGCCTGTATATTCCGATCCCGGCCAAGCCCTTTGAGCGTGTCCTTCAGGATTTATGGTATGTGACCACCAGGCCCGCCAATGCCTTATGGGTAGACCTGACTGACGACGACATAAAACAGGTCCGTGAAATTCTAGGGACAGCGCGAGACAGATATGAGGAAGACGCAAGGGAGGCCGCGTGGTTCTATCTCACGCAAGCCCAGATGCTCGTCGCGTACCGAGATGGAGAATCTGACAAGGAATTTAAGTATTCTGACGAGATGGCAATAAAGCGTTTTACCGCAACGAACGGGGCCATTGGCGGGAAGGCTCCGCGGGCAAAGTTACAAGCCGACCGCAAACAAATCACCAAAAAAATCCTTGCGGCTCATAACAAAGCGCCGTTTAAGTACAAGACAGAAATGCGTAGCGCATTGTTCGCTCTGGATGAAGGCGATGGTCGCGACGAAAATTGGTTCCGCCGCATTCTTAAGGCATGTCCGGAGTTGGACGAACTCTACAAGACGCTGAAAAAGAAGCGGCACTCCCCAAAGACAGGTGCCGGCCATTGACCGGCACCGCATATTTATCCTGATCACGCACGCCTAGTATGGCCCCCCGACCCCAAAAGTTCGAATGCGCGGGCCAGGACGAAAGCGCAAGTACATATCTTGCTTTGAAAGGTACCCAACCGCTTCTTGGACAGCATGCCATTTCTCAGCATCAGCGCGATTAACCATGCCTATTCCGCAACGTTCGTACTCCTCCTTGTTCTTGTTGCAGCTAAAGAACATCCCTTTTCCCTTGGTCACACTGTGACGCCAGTAGCTACCTATGATATCCGCAATGCAGATATCCTTGGCCAGTTTCTGACCATCGTAAAAGATGGCAAGGTGATAGTGATGCCCCTTCTGCAAGCCATATTCAAGCCGCCAAACGTAGCCGGCCAGATGTTTCGATAGCGGACCTTTACGCAGGTACGTCAACAGCTTGTTGCGGTGCTGTTGCGCATCCTCCAAACTAATATCGAGAGCCGAAATATGTCCAGCTTTTTGAGTTGACGAGTAGTAGCCTACATCCAAACGCAGAACAAGGGTTTTTGAATAGCCCTCCCTTAGCCCTGCCAACAGCTTCCGAGCGGATCGTTTGTTCTCCTGCTCACAGCGCTTGAGATTGCGCATTGCACGCCCGAAGGCAGCACCTTTGCCAAATGCTCGCATTTTCTCAATGGCAGCATTGACCCTTCCAACGTCCTGTGAATACAGTCGCCTCCCGGCACAAAACACGCGCATTGGCGCAGCAAAACGCTTAAAGAGGATGTAATAGGGGCTATGTCGATGGGCTGAAAAGAACTCAGAAACCCGCTGTAGATCAAAGTTTACACACATCAGAAACGTGGTTCCCAGTGCAGTGCACTTCGTGAAGGATCGACCGCCGTCACTCACCACTTCGAACAGTGGCGTCCTTGACCGCATTAGTTTCCCCATCATATCCACAATCTGCTTCACGGCCGAAGTCGCTGACTGCTGATACGTAATGATTATTGTGCCATCCTCATTCCATAGATACGCGCGGCGCTGCATATCACCACTCCGTGCTGCTATTCCCATATTCCACCTCTCTACGCCCATTATATATGCCAATTAACTGAGCTACTAACCAATAACAACGTTCATTCCTAGTCACAGCAAAGATGCACAAACCTTACCGGGCATGTGCCATTTCGCCAAATCAAGTAATTAACTTTATTACTAAATAAGGAAAACTACCGGCCAGGCAGGAGTGCTCCGTACCGCCATAAGATCCCGCATGGATGCGTCGATCTCATACTTAGTGAAGCCCGTCGCTTTGCCAAAATGCACGGATCTAGGAAAGGTCGGCCAGTGGCTGGGCGAATTCTCATTGAGATGCGCATAGGAGGAGCGACGAGCAATTCCCGGCCTTTCTTGGACCTCCACTCGTCGCACCACCTGAAGCAAGTGGGGATTATTCCGCTGCACGTGATGCCTCCGTTGTATGGATGGCAACAGACTAAGCAGCAGTACATCAGACAGATAGCCGTCTAGCTTGTGTAAAAAATTACACATCGCAACCAATTGAATTTAAAGTTAAAAATTAACTCAATGGAGCTAACTTTCCTTCTTTGGAGCTAAATTCCCACGGCTCCGAGACTGCCTTAAATCAACCCTACCCCCCTCCCCCCTACGTCAGGTTGTGCAAGACCTCGGCGCGAGCGGGACCATTTGCTTGAACGACCACTGGGGAGGTGTGCGATATCACTCGCAGGGCCTCACTGGCCAGTGACCGGTCCAATCGCCAACTGAACGGCGGTCGCGCAAAAATTTGAGCCAAGCAGAGTTAGTCGAGCACTGCCGACAAACCGTTACGTCGGCTATTTAAGTACAAAGCAGAACCGAACATCACTGTTTCGTACCGACCGCTCCCGGCGCGGTCTTCGTGGCAGCTGAGAGTAGCGATGTCCCCAGCACTTTCAGGCGCCTGGATGCTGGTTCAGCACCCCGTGATTATCGAAAAGAGCACCAATTGCCGTTACCTATGCGACAGGAATAAGGGTTGGGCGCTGCGCAGGTGCAGGTGCAGGTGGTTAAGCTTCCCGCTGTGGAGCAGTCCGCGTTGCGCCGAAGGCAGCAAAGAGTGCCGCGCTGCTATGCAGATAGCGAGGATAGGGCAAAGCAGAAATGCTAGCACCGAGAAATCGATGTTTCGGTCTGAGCATGTAAAACCTCTTTTGACCTCAGACAGACGGTTTATGGGGTCCACGTGCGAGATCCCATACGCATCGTTTTTGGCAGCCCATTTTTTGAGACTATATCTACGGGCAATACTCTAAAAAACCCTACCTGAATCACAGGCGGAAAAGCTGCAGTCCTACGGCGTTTGATAGATGACCGCCCCTCCTGGATAAGCGAAAATGGCGTGAGCGCGTGGCAGCGAGCTATTTGTCACTCTACCGCCAGTCACTGCAATCCTTCCTCCTTGATTTCGCTGCTCTGCACCCACCCCAACCACTTCCGTTAGCCTTTATCGCCTAGGCTTTTGCAGACAGACCGCCTATTCCAGCAACGCTGCAAAGCGATCAGCCAAAGCTCACCAGCAACGATCAATAGCCACGGCAGTGCCGGCGGAAGTAAAAAGGCTACCGCCCTTCACATACAGCGCTTCGTGTTGAAGTTTCAAGTGTTATAGCGCTGCGACAGCATCCCTGAAAATCCGGTGGGTGGACGTACGCTGACATTCAATTACCCCGCTTGAGCCGTTACTACCGCGCCCAAGCACTGCCTTACCAATCGCGTGCCGCGTGCATGCGCCGCGCGCAACGCATCCAGCAGCGCCGTTGGCGCGGGTTCCACCGAGTCATGCCAGCCCGGCACCACGCTGGTGTGTGCGGTAACCAGCACTTCTAGCCCAAGCGTGACGTCGATGCTGATTGGTGGTCGTTCCACTCATACGCAACGAGCGATTATTCTTTTACAGCGATTAATAGCACGAATATGCCTCAGCATGACCTGAAAAAAACAGGCCGTCCCGGCCAGAGCGAGTACCGAAGTACTCGCTCTGGCGTTCTGACGATGCTTAATCAGTCGACAGCTCGCTGTCTTCCTATCGGGTATTCCAGAGTCTTGTTTCGCTGAAGCCGCCTGAGATCGACAGCCACGCTACGTATCACGAAGCTGGCCATGGTGAACAGCTATAGCGCTCCGAGAAGCACTACATCCACTCCGTGGCCGTTGCACCCCGTTGTCATGACTTGTAGCACTCACGGCAAGTGCGCGCCAGCAACCCGAATAGGACTCCTGCCGCAAAGACCGCCAAGTACTCGATGGGGGAAGAAGATCGATGAATAATCATGATCGTTCCTTGTACATAACTTCCCCGCCGCCGTCGATGACGCTTCCAATTTCGCTCCTCACGGACACGTCAGACGGAGATCCGCCGCTCGACTACAATTTGCGCTGACCCACTGTCGCATTTCCAGCTGGATAACACCGACGGGATTGCCTTTGGGGTTGATGCATAGCACTTGCGAACACCGTAGTTCCGGAGCGAGCACATCCTCGTTTGCAAGGAAGATCAATTGCCCTTCCAGTTCGCGGTCTTCAGGTTCGCCCATGTGGCCATATGCGCACCAGATCGCTTCGAAACGTTGCTCATCAACCTGACAGTCCAGATCTGTCCAGATCGGATATTTGCTCAGAAAGCGGGCGCTACTGTCGAACACATGATCATAGGCATCGATGTTTCCGCTTCTGAAGACGGCATCGAATTTTTTAAGTTGATCAGCCAATGCAGGCTCATCCAGAGGAAGTTCACGAACACCTTCTGCCTTGAGCTCGTCTACCGGTAAGGTTTGCGTCGAAGGGGCAGCGGGCTCCACTGTGTCTGCCGAGACTTCGTTGACGGTGCTTTCAATTCCAGGAAGACGGTCGCAGCCCACGAGCGCTGAAAGGACCATACCAACTAGTACAAATTTTGATTTCACCTTCTTTCTCCTTAAATCAATGCATATTGATGAACCGGCCTGCGTTGATCGCAGCCCTTCATCGTTTCATTCCCAACTGTTACGGAGTTTTTTTTGGCGCCGGGTCCGCATCCGCCGCCAGCCGAGCGCTTTCGGTCAACACATCGATCTGGCGGACCTTGATCTGTCCTGACAAAAGCGGGCTGATCACCATGTAAACGATGACGGCCAAAGCGGTCAGCCAAGCCTCAATGGCGATCGCGTAAAACAGAAAAAAGACATGGAAGGTCCAGAAAATTATCGGAGACAGAAGTCCCAATCCTTTGCGCATCTTGATTCTATTAACTACGACGTTGTTCTGGAGAACGGGAAGCGGGAGACGCCCATTCTTTAGGCTTAGGTAAGCCCGGAAGCTAACGGGAATGATGAAGAAGATAAGTGAAAGGGTGTAGATGAGAACGCCCATTTGGTATAGCTCCATTGAGGTAAGAAAATCGTGGAGGGCTTGTGTCAGTGGCCCATGACATAGCTCAGGATCGGGGTGAGCATCTTGTTCTGATACTCGACCAGGACGTTGCCGTCCCCTTGATCGGTGTCGACCCGATAGGTGAAGTGCACGGACCGCTCGCGGCCTTGATGGTCATAAGCGATGCCTGCGTCGCATCGGTAGCTGTCGACAGCCCCGTCGTAACCAAGGATCCGAATTTTGTTGATTTCACAGGTTTCGAGGATTTCCATGAACTCCTCAGCACTTCCTCGCCGAGTCTGCGAGGCATATGTCTCCACCTCCATCTCGATGGCACGATCGAGTACATCCAACGTGTCCAAATCTCCGCAATCGGGAGTCCTTCCTGCACAACCGGCAAGAAGAACTGATGCCAGAAGCGTGCTGGCGAAATCGGCCCCTTTCACGTAGTCCCCCCCTTCGAGCCATAGGTAGTAGATAAGGCCTGACGGCCGTTGACGCTAAACCAGCATACAGCAAATGCTAATCTTAGTATGTCGAATAGTAGTATTCAAACCGACACCATCCCCCGATGGCTCGGGCCGCTCATGAAACTCAACTGGTCTCTATCTTCGCCACCAATGTCCGGCGGTTAAGGAGAGAGCGCGGGCTGTCGCAAGAAGAGCTAGCCGAAGCGGCTGGCGTCCATAGAACTTATGTGGGCATGATCGAGCGCGGCGAGAAGAACGTGACGATCTACAACATCGAGCGCATCGCGTTGGCACTCGGAGTCTCCCCTGGATCGCTTCTCGACTGAATCTACGACACTAGAGAGGCTTTGCCTCCGCCCCCCCCTAATGATTCCGCAGCCTCCTCAAGGCGCTGCGCCCTAACCAGATAGCTTCCAGCTCGGAGGCGGAGCGCGTTCACGGCCTCCCTAACCTTCGCTCGCTGCCGCCATTTCCCCTGGTCCGCCGATCTCTCCAATTCCCGAGCTTGGCGATCCAAGTCCGCCGCTTTGGCACGCGCCTGCGCGGCCTTGGTCAGGGACCAAAGCCTTTCTCTTTCCGTCATATTTTTCCTCGATGGGACCCTAAAGGTGCCCGAGCTGTGCCATGGACGTGCTGCGATCTGCAGCCACGACGAAGTGATCCAAGACTCTCACCTCCACCAACGCCAGTGCGTCCTTCAGGCGTGAGGTGATTGCCCGATCTGCTGCCGAAGGCTCACAGTTTCCGCTGGGATGGTTATGGGCAAATAAAACAGCGGCAGCGTTTTGGAGCAGGGCACGCTGGGCCACTACCCGGGGATGGATCACTGCGCCATCAATGGAACCAGAGAACAGCCGCTCCACCGTAATCAATCGATTACGTGTATCCAGGAACGCAACATCGAAGTGCTCTCGGGTTTCGCTTCCCAGACGCAGACGAAAGAGCCTCCCCGCCACCTCTGGATCAGCCAGCAGAGGCCCGCTGCTTGCTGCCCTGCCTTCGAGTATCCGCAGTGCCCTGGCGATGATCGCCTCATCCCCTCCGGCAGGATTGTCCAAAGCCGCCTCCAGGGACGGCGTAGGGAACGGCTGGGAGGTCATGCGGCCTCCCCCACCAACGCGCCCCATTCTTTTCGCTTCAGCAACGCCCCCTGACCAAACCAAGCCGCATCCAAACGATTTTCAATGCTCTGTGCCCGCCGATGGTGGTCTACGAACTCAGTGACGCTGCTCAGAACACCAAATGCCGTACCCCAACTGGTCTTCAGACCCGCCCCTCGCCCTTGTCCGTCATACAACGCCCGCACCTTGGCCACGGCCTGCTCGTTCACCACCTCTTTTCCCGTCTGAGATGCCGGATAGGTCAGCAGCCTGCGCGGCAGAGCATCGACAGAATCCGGATCAATGGGCGTGTCACACAGCATTCGCATGCGCTCCATGAAGCCCTGCCAACCGGCGACGGCAAGGCCCAGCTGGCTTTTGACGCTGTCTGGATAAAAGGCACTGCGATGGGACACCTTAATGGCCCCAGTGCCTTGGCCAACTGCGATCTGCGCAGTGTTATTGCAGACCACTTCAATCGAGGTGAACTGCGCGGTGTTGGCGAGCGTTCCATCGCAGGCGGTGGCCACCAGAAGATAGCCATTCACCTGGTCCTGACACTTCAGAGCCACACCATGGCCGATACGTGCCATGGCCCAGAACTTGCGTCCGCCCCGCAAGACACCAGCCGTCTCCAGTTCGAAGCCGCTATACCGGATGAGGTCCCGATAAAAGTCGAGAATTTCCCCAGGTTGGACCACTTGGTAGCGTTTGGACACCACGGCCAAGGGCCACTTGGTGTCGGAGCGGAAAAGCACCTTTTGGATAGGGTAGGACCGCATCGGATATTGGCCCACGTCCTCTGCAGCGAAGCGCACTCCGGCCTCTTTCACAGACCAATTCATGCCGGCGCGTTCGCGCCAAACCTCGAACGATTGCTCCGCAGCCAACTGGTTACCCATGCCATGCCATGGCACTTGGCCCGTGAAGGCCATCGTTTCTACCTGATGCATTTGATTTCCTTTTTTCAGTTGACATAACGCACAAGGCCCGGGCGATGCCGGGCCTTGTGCGTATGCATGGTTGACGGGGGGTTAGTCGTAGGAGTCGCGACCGAGCTGGTCGGGACTGGTAAACGAACATCGTACGACGGCCGATAAAATGGCCGCAGCCACGATGAAAACGCAGTACAGAAATTCAGACTTGTCTTTCATGAGGGGACAGTACCCAGTGCGTTGGCGCTAGCGCATTACGCTCACGCAAAGCAGGAAGATCCTTGCTTCACTGGAGTAGTACGGGTTTGAAAAAATTTCAAATCGACCCTGTGAAACCACCGTGAGCAGATACCGTATTGGATCAGAATCCTCATCGACCACCTCTGACAAAGCCTTGCCCTCTGGACTCAGAACTCGATCACAATTAGGTGGGAGCGTCGACACTGCCTTATCGAAAATTCAACTTCATTCTATCTGACAAGATAAAGACGAAAAGCATCGAACGTGAGAGTTAGACAGTCGCCCTTCCTGATGAATCATGCTCCTTGTCCTCTTTGTCCAATCACCCAACAAAAAACCCCCGGCTTTCGCCGGGGTTTTTCGTTCAGCACTCATTACAGATAAAACTCAGGCGTTGACCGAATCGGCCACGTCCTTGTAATCGCTGATCTGGTCGAAGTTCATGTAACGGTAGATCTCGGCACCTGCCGAATCCAGCACGCCAACGTCGGCCATGTACTCTTCCTTGGTCGGGATACGACCCAGACGCGAGCAGATCGCGGCCAGTTCGGCCGAACCTAGGTACACGTTGGTGTTGCGGCCCAGGCGGTTCGGGAAGTTGCGGGTCGAGGTCGACATCGCGGTGGAGCCTTCGCGGATCTGCGCCTGGTTGCCCATGCACAGCGAGCAGCCCGGCATTTCCATACGTGCGCCAGCGGAACCGAAGGTGCCGTACACGCCTTCCTTGGTCAGCTCGGAGGCATCCATCTTGGTCGGCGGTGCAACCCACAGACGGGTCGGGATGTCGCGCTTTCCTTCCAGCAGCTTAGCAGCGGCACGGAAGTGACCGATGTTGGTCATGCACGAACCGATGAACACTTCGTCGATCTTGGCACCGGCAACTTCGGACAGGGTCTTCACATCGTCCGGGTCGTTCGGGCAGGCCACGATCGGCTCGTGGATGTCGGCCAGATCGATTTCGATGACGGCGGCGTACTCGGCGTCGGCATCACCCTGCAGCAGTTCCGGGTTGGACAGCCATGCTTCCATCTTCTCGATGCGGCGTGCCAGCGAACGCGCGTCCTGGTAACCCTCGGCAATCATCCACTTCAGCAGCGTGATGTTGCTGGTGAGGTACTCGATGATGGGCTCCTTGTTCAGGTGCACCGAGCAACCAGCGGCCGAACGCTCAGCCGAAGCATCGGACAGTTCGAATGCCTGCTCGACCTTCAGGTCCGGCAGACCTTCGATTTCCAGGATGCGACCGGAGAAGATGTTCTTCTTGCCAGCCTTGGCCACGGTCAGCAGACCGGACTTGATCGCGTACAGCGGGATCGCGTTGACCAGGTCACGCAGGGTCACGCCGGGCTGCATCTTGCCCTTGAAGCGCACCAGCACCGACTCCGGCATGTCCAGCGGCATGACGCCGGTAGCAGCGGCGAAGGCGACCAGGCCCGAACCGGCCGGGAACGAGATACCGACCGGGAAACGGGTGTGCGAGTCACCACCGGTGCCGACGGTGTCCGGCAGCAGCATGCGGTTGAGCCAGCTGTGGATCACGCCGTCGCCCGGACGCAGCGAGACGCCGCCACGGGTGGAGATGAACTCCGGCAGGGTGTGGTGGGTTTTGACGTCCACTGGCTTCGGGTAAGCCGCGGTGTGGCAGAACGACTGCATCACCAGGTCGGCCGAGAAGCCCAGGCAAGCCAGGTCCTTCAGCTCGTCACGGGTCATCGGACCGGTGGTGTCCTGCGAGCCCACCGAGGTCATCTTCGGTTCGCAGTAGGTGCCCGGACGCATGCCCTTGCCTTCCGGCAGACCACAGGCGCGGCCAACCATCTTCTGCGCCAGCGAGTAACCCTTGCCGGTATCGGCCGGCTGCACCGGCAGACGGAACAGATCGGTGACCGGCAGGCCCAGCGCTTCACGCGCCTTGGCGGTCAGGCCACGGCCGATGATCAGCGGAATACGGCCACCGGCGCGCACTTCGTCGAACAGCACGTCGCTCTTGACCTGGAACTCAGCGATGACGGCACCGTTCTTCAGTGCCTTGCCGTCGTAAGGACGCAGCTCGACGACATCGCCGTGCTCCATCTGCGACACGTCCAGCTCGATCGGCAGTGCGCCGGCGTCTTCCATGGTGTTATAGAAGATCGGGGCGATCTTCGAGCCCAGGCACACGCCGCCGAAGCGCTTGTTCGGGATGAAGGGGATGTCTTCACCGGTGAACCACAGCACCGAGTTGGTGGCGGACTTGCGGCTGGAGCCGGTGCCGACGACGTCGCCTACGTAGGCAACCAGGTGACCCTTGTCCTTCAGCGACAGGATTTCCTGGATCGGGCCGCGCTTGCCGTCTTCTTCCGGCACGAACGGTGCATCCGGACGCTTGTTCTTCAGCATCGCCAGCGCGTGCATCGGGATGTCAGGACGGGTGGTGGCGTCCGGTGCCGGCGACAGGTCGTCGGTATTGGTTTCGCCCGGCACCTTGAACACAGTGATGGTCAGGCTCTGCGGCACTTCCGGCTTGCTGGTGAACCACTCGGCATCGGCCCAGCTCTGCAGCACGCCCTGTGCATTGGCGTTGCCGGCCTTGGCCTTTTCCTGCACGTCGTGGAATGCATCGAACACCAGCAAGGTGTGCTTCAGGCCTTCAGCGGCGATGGCGCCGACTGCGGCGTCGTCCAGCAGCTGGATCAGCGGCGCGACGTTGTAACCGCCGAGCATGGTGCCAAGCAGTTCGGTGGCGCGCGCACGGCTGATCAGTGCGTTCTTCTCGCTGCCGAAGGCGATGGCGGCCAGGTACGAGGCCTTGACCTTGGCGGCGTCATCGACACCGGCCGGCACGCGGTTGGTGATCAGGTCGAGCAGGAACTCGGCTTCGCCAGCCGGCGGGTTCTTCAGCAGCTCGATGACGTCGGCCGTCTGCTGTGCAGTCAGCGGCAACGGCGGGATGCCAAGCGCGGCGCGCTCGGCTACGTGGTGGCGGTAGGCTTCCAACATGACAACTCCCGGGTGTAACGGTTAAAGAATGGATGGGCTCTCAGGCTTGCGGCACGATCAGCTTCAGGCCCTTGAAGTAGTCGCGATAAAACGTGTCGTTCCAGGTGATCAGGCCATCGCACTGCAGCAGTGCATGCGCGCCAACCATGAAATCGTCGATGCGGCGGGTATCGCCGCTGCGCTGCCGGTGGCGACGATGCATCTCGCCAGCACGCAACGCGGATTTGGCTTCCAGCGGATTGAAATGGACGCCCATTTCTTCCAGCGCACCCTGCACCTCGGCGCCGCCGCGCAGTGATGCGCAGATCTCCGCCAGCGTGGTACCGCAGAGGACCACCCGGCCACCGACCAGCGCCTGCCGCAGGCAGGCTTCCACCGCATCGGCACGTGGGCCGTCGCTGAGCAGTTCGATCAGGACCGGGGAATCAACGGCGATCATCATGCCTCGCCGGCCTCGTCACGGACGGTACGCACGGCCTGTTCGGCCGACTCGAACCCGTCGAGGGCGAACTTGCCGCGGGCACGAGAAATGGCGTCATCCACGCTCTTGCGCAGGATGATGCGGCTGCCCTCCAGCTCAACCTTGAGCTGGGTGCCCTTGGTCAGGCCCAAAGCGTCGCGTACGGCCTTGGGCAAGGTGATCTGCCCGCGTTCAGCTACGGTGGCTTCCATGGGACCTCCAATGAAGTATGTACGAATTATACATACTTCGACCGGCATACCCCAAGCCCACCTCTGTAGCGCCGCCCCATGGTCGGCTGGGCTTCACCTGTAGGGCCGAGTCGTGCCCGGCTGAGCTTCGCCTGTAGCGCCGAGCCAAGCGCGGCGGGGGGGCCCCCGGTAAGCCCCGGCCGCGCATGGCGACGGCCGAAAGTGACCGCGCGGCCGGAAGTGCCCGCCACCCCGCGGGTGCGAA
>NZ_JBXFWF010000055.1:0-35292 GCF_056854515.1 Stenotrophomonas sp. STEN063 | reverse complement strand
ATGCTCGGCTGGGGCATTACCGATAAAGCCTCTGCCGAGCATGGCTCGGCACTACCTGGCAGTTACGGTTTTCCTGCCTGGCGCTTGCGTTGCTGCTGGATGTAGGTCATTTCGTTCTCGGCGACTTTATTGCCGGGCTCCAGCGCCAACGAATCTTCGTAGGCTTTCTGGGCTGCGTCCAGATCGCCCAGTTCGATCAGGGCGTAACCGGTTCCGCGTAGTGCCAGCGCCTCGGCGTACGCTGCTTCAGGATGGTTGCGGGTCAGTGCCAATGCCTGCTGGTAGCTGCTCAGCGCAGCGGACCAATCCTTGCTGATGTTCAGCGCCGCGCCACGTTCTGTCAGTGCCTCTGGCTCGTAAGGCGCGCTGGCATGGGCCTTGTCCAGCCACTGTATTGCCTGTGCCGCATCGCGCAGTTCCACCGCGATGTAGCCCAGTTGGATGTAGACGTTGGCACAGGCGCTGTCCAGCCAGTCGATGGGCTCGCCGTCGCCATGATCGCGCAGGTAAAGCTCGTACTGGCGTTGGGTGCGGAAGCTCAGCGAACGCCGTCCCGGCGCTGCACGGTAAGCATCGCATTGGCGTGCGACGTCGAGCAGCAGGGCTTTGGCCTGGGCGTGCTCGCCTTTCAGGTTCAGGGCGCTGGCCTCCTGCACGGAAGCGCGCAACTCCTTGCCCAGCGCTGGCTCACCGGGCCGGGAGTAGATCTGTGTGGTGCTGAGCCTGACCGGATCGTCGGGTTCGTCAGCGAGTGCGTTGGCACACGCCAAAGCCAGGGCAATACAAAGCAGATAACGCATACGTCCCCCGCGTAGCGATGTGGACGCCAGCGTAGCCGGAGCCGTGGCGAATCGGTAGGGGGCTCCGCTGCAGGCGCCTAGCTGCGCGGCGCCATTGCCAGGATTGCCAACTGCTGCTGGGCTTCTTCATTGCCGGCTGCGGCAGCGGCCTGCACCTGGGTCAGGTCCGGGTGTTGTACTACCAACAGTGGGTACTCGCATTCGGGGCAGGCGTATTCGGTCTGCTCGTCGTGCAGCTCCATTTCCATCTGCCGTGAGCTGCCTTTCCATTCGCAGGCAGGGCAGTTGTGCAGCTCTTCGCGCCAGCCGGTCTGGTAGTAGTCGTTGACGGTGATGGTCATGGGTAAGGCCAGAAAAAAGAGCGGTGAAGTGTAGCCCGGGTAAGCGTGAGCGCACCCGGGGCTTTCCGCGAAGAGCTCCCGGGTGCGCTGCGCTTACCCGAGCTACGGCTCTGTGACTAGTGCAGCAGCACCAGCGTGGCGAGGCCGAGGAAGGTGAAGAAGCCCATCGAGTCGGTGACCGCAGTGAGGAAGATGCCACTGGCCAGGGCCGGGTCGAATCCCAGCCGCTTCAACGTCAACGGCACCAGTACACCTGCGGATGCGGCAAACAGCAGGTTGAAGGTCAGCGCGATCGCAATCACCAGCGACAGCCCCGGCATGTGGAACCACGCCAACACGATCAGGCCGAGCACGGTGCCCAGTACCACACCATTGAGCAGGGCCACGCGCAGTTCTTTCCACAGCAGGGTGCGGGCATTGGAAGCGCCAACCTGGCCCAGCGCCAGGCCACGGATCATCAGCGCCAGCACCTGGGTGCCAGCATTGCCGCCCAAGCCGGCGACAATCGGCATCAGTACCGCCAGGGCCACCAGCTTGTCGATGGTGCCCTCGAAATGGCCGACCACGCTGGAGGCGAGGAAGGCCGTGCAGAGGTTGACCGACAGCCACATCAGGCGACGGCGCATGGCGCGCCAGACCGGGCTGAACAGATCTTCGTCTTCGTCCAGACCGGCCGCACCCAGGGCCTGGTGATCGGCCTGGCCGCGGATGATGTCGACCACGTCATCGATGGTGATGCGACCGATCAGGATGTTGTTGTCATCCACCACCGGTGCCGAGACCCAGTCATGATCGGAGAACTGGCGGGCCACTTCGTCGGCGCTTTCGCCCACGTCGATGGCCGGCTGTTCATCGTCGATCAGGCGGTTGATCGGGGTGGTGTCTTCGTGGGTGACCAGCGAGGCCAGCGACAACCGGCCCAGATACTGGTGGCGACGGCTGACCACGAACAGGTGATCGGTGTGGTCGGGCAGCTCGCCGCGCAGGCGCAGGTAGCGCAGCACCACGTCGACATTGACGTCGGCGCGCACGGTGACCACGTCCGGGTTCATCAAGCGGCCGGCGGTGTCTTCCGGATAGGACAGCACCTGCTCCAGCCGCTCGCGGTTCTCGCGGTCCATCGACTTGAGCACTTCGTCGATGACCGTATCAGGCAGGTCCTCGACCAGGTCGGCAAGGTCGTCGATGTCCAGGTCTTCGACCGCGGCGATGATTTCGTCCGCGTCCATGTCCGCCAGCAGGCTTTCGCGCACGTCTTCACCGACATGCACCAGCACCTCGCCGTCGTCCTCGGCATCGACCAGGCCCCACACCACTTCGCGCTTGCCCGGAGGCAGCGATTCAAGCAGGTTGCCGATCTCGGCCGGCGACAAGGTGTTGACCAGGCGACGCACCGGCCCCAGGCGGCCACTGTCCAATGCATCGGAAAGCAGGCGCAGCTGGCGTGCGGTCTTGTCGTGGCGTACGGCTTCGGCCATGCGCAGCTCCCGGGTATGGTGATGGCCGCTGTCCGTGGCGACTAGGCGCCAACGGCGGTGTTTAGCCCGCCATTATCACGTGCGACGCGCGGGCTTGCATACAACCGTTGCGCCCGGAATCAGTTTCCGGCGCTGCCGGTGATCCAGCGTTCAATGCCGCGGCGGTCGCGTGCAGCCAGCAATTGCGGGGCCTGCAGGCGCAGCTCGGCCAGGTTCACTTCACGGATGGCGCGCCGCACTTCCAGCAAAGTCGCCGGATGCAGACTGAACTCGGTCAGTCCCAAGGCCAGCAGCAGGGCTGTCATGCGCGCGTCACCTGCCATTTCACCGCAGACCGCTACCGGGGTTTCGTGCCGCTGCGCGGTCTCGATCACCTGGTACAGCAACCGCAGCACGGCCGGATGCAAGGGCGAATACAGCTCGGCCACGGCATCATTGTTGCGGTCGGCGGCCAGCAGGTACTGGACCAGATCGTTGGTGCCGATCGACAGGAAGTCGACCTGGTCAATGAAGGTCTCCAGTGCGATTGCGGCTGCCGGCACTTCGATCATCGCCCCGACCGGAATGTTCTCCGCCACCTCATGGCCGTCATTGCGCAGTGTCGCGGCCAGCCGCGACAGCCGCCGCCGCACCGCCATGATTTCCTCGCGGGTGGTCAGCATCGGCACCAGGATGCGTAGCGGGCCGTAGCCGGAGGCACGCAGGATCGCCCGCAGCTGGGTGTCGGAGACCTTGGGCCGGGCCAGCGACAGGCGCACGCCACGCAGGCCCAGTGCAGGGTTTTCTTCGCTGCTGAGTACCAGGCCGGTTCGGTCGGCCTTGTCCGCACCCAGGTCCAGGGTGCGGATGGTGACCGGACGCCCGCTCATGCCCAGCACGGTGTCGCGGTAGACGCGGAACTGTTCTTCTTCGTCAGGCAGCTGGTTGCGCTGCATGAACAGGAATTCGGTGCGGTACAGGCCCAGTCCGCGGGCACCCAGTGCATGCGCCTGGGCGACGTCGTCATGCGATTCGGCGTTGGCGAGCAGGGTGATTTCCGCACCATCGAGGGTGCGGGTGGGCTTTGCCCGCAAGCGGCCAAGTTCGCGTTGCTCGCGGGCCAGCTCGCGTTGTCGGCTGCGGTACTGGCGCAGGTCGTCCGGGGCCGGATCGACCACGATCTCGCCGTTGACGCCGTCCAGGATCAGTACGTCGCCATCGCTGACCTTCTGCAGCACCGCACTGGCGGCCACCACCAGCGGCATATGCAGGCTGCGGGCGAGGATGGCGCTGTGCGAAAGCACGCTGCCGGCACTGCTGACGATGCCGACCACGCCTTGCGCCTGCAGCTGCGCCAGTTCCGATGGAGCGACGTTCTCGCAGACCAGGATCTCGCCGGCCAGCCCCTTCATGGTGGTGGTGCGTTTGTGCAGGAAGGACTGGATGCGGCCGATCACATGGTCCAGGTCGTCCATCCGGCTTTTCAGGTAGGCATCTTCCATGCCTTCAAACACCTGCGCCAGGCGGTCGCGCTGCACGCGCAGGGCGTGGCTGGCGCTGTAGCGCTTGCTGCGTACCAGCTCGTCCAGGCCGGTCAGCAGTTCGGGGTCGTCCAGCAGCATGGCGTGCAGGTCGAGGAACTCGCCGACCTCGGCTGGCAATGCACCTTGCAGGCGGGTGCGCAGATCGCGCATTTCCTGGCGTGCCGCATCGGTGGCGCGGTGCAGGCGCTCGAGCTCGTGTTCCACCGCAGCGGCAGCGACGCGCTTTTCACCAATGTCCTGGACGTGCGGCAGGCGCACGCGGGCGCGGCCCAGGGCAGAGCCACGGGAAGCCGGCAAGCCCGTTAGACGGGTCACCACTGCACGCTCCCGACCCTGGCTGCTGCTGCGCGCGCGGCCTGCGGCATCAGCTGTCCTCGTCGAAACGACGCTCGAACAGCGCAGCAACTGCCTCCAATGCGGCAGCTTCATCTTCGCCGTCCACGCGTACCGTGACCGGCGTGCCTTGGGCGGCGGCCAGCAACATCACGCCCATGATGCTCTTGGCGTTGACCTCGCGGCCCTTGGCCACAAGCGTGGCGTTGGAGCGGAAGGCGGACAGCACCTGCACCAGTTTGGCGGTGGCCCGGGCGTGCAGCCCCAGCCGGTTGGAAACCATGAGTTCTTGTTCAAGCATCGTCGGTGATGACTCCATTGCGAGCGCCCGCCGCCGCAGTGGCGGGCAGTTGGTCCAATCCCTGTTCCGGATAGTTCATTACCCGCAGCAACATCGCCAGACTCAATCCCGATACGCGCTTGGTAGGCGTGCCCAGGCGCGCCAGTTTGCCGGCAAGATTGCTCGGGCTGGCGCCATACAGATCGGTCAGTATCAACACGCCGCCTTCACCTTCCACCCGCCGCATCGCCGCAGAGGCGGCAGGCAGCAGGGCATCCAGGTCGGCGTCGAACGGCACTTCGAACGCTTCTGTTTTCAGCGGCAATTGCCGCAACAAGGCGGTCGTCACTTCCAGCAGGGAAGTGCCGACACCGGTATGAGTAACTAGAAGAATGCCGCAGGTCATCCCTGAACGTTAACAGGTCAGGGTGAGTCCGCGATAGCGCTTAAAACTGTCTTCTGTGTGCCATTCAGGGCATGCGCGTCTGGCGCGCATGCGCCCGCTCAGTCCTGTTCGCGATGGAAGGTGGCCACGTCCTGCCAGCCCTGCTCGCGGGCATGCCGGGCGAGGCGTTCGGCCAGGTACACCGAGCGGTGCTTGCCGCCAGTGCAGCCAAAGGCCACGGTGACATAGCTGCGGGTTTCGCTGCCCAGCTTCGGCAGCCAGGTGTCGAGCAGGTCCTGCAGCTGGGTGACGTAGCGCACCACCTCTGGCTGCGCGTCCAGGTACTCGCGGACTTCGCGGTCGCGTCCGGTCAGCGAGCGCAGTTCCGGGTCCCAGTGCGGATTGGGCAGCACCCGTGCGTCGAACACGAAGTCGGCTTCGGCCGGCACGCCGCGCTTGTAGGCGAAGGACTCGAACAGCAACGAGAGTTTGTTCTCATGGCTGAGTGCAAACTCGGTGATCACCCGGCGCCGCAGCTGGTGCACGTTGAGCCGGGTGGTATCGATGATGGCATCGGCTTCGCGCCGCAGTGGGGCGGTCAGCTCGCGTTCGCGGCTGATGGCTTCCGGCAGCGAAAGGCCCAGGTGGCTCAGCGGATGGCGGCGACGGGTATCGGCATAGCGGGCCAGCAGAGTGTCGTCGTCAGCCTCGAAGAACAGCAGGCGCGCTTCAATACCGTAATCGCGGGCGGTTTTACGCCAGCTGGCCAGTTGGCTGAGGTCGCTGCGGCCTCGCACATCGATGCCGACCACCAGTCGCTGCGGCCGGGTCTCCTCGCGTTCGCCGAGCACGCCGCGCACGAACTCCGGCAGCAGGCTTACCGGGATGTTGTCCGAGCAGTAATAGTCCAGGTCTTCAAAGGTCTTCAAGGCCACCGATTTGCCCGACCCGGACAGGCCGCTGACGATGATCAATACCGATGCGGGGTGCGCACTCATGAACTGCGTTGCTCCAGCAGGTTGCTATGGCGGGCGATGAACATCGCCGCCGGGTCGATGCCCTTGGTGCGCAGGATGTGCAGGCGGGTGGCGGCCTCGGTCAGCACCGCCAGGTTGCGTCCGGGCATCACCGGCAAGGTGATCAGCGGCACGTCCAGGTCGAGCACGTGGCGCTTGCCCGAATCGCCGGTCAGGCGCTCATAGCCATAGCTGCTGGGCTCGGTCATCGGCTTGGTCAGGTGGACGATGAGGCGAAGGTACTTGTTCTTCTTTACAGAAGTGTCACCAAACATCTGGCGCACGTTCAGCACGCCCAGTCCGCGTACCTCCAGCAGGTCCTGCAGCAGCTCCGGGCAGGTGCCGTCGAGCACGTCCGGGGCAATCTGGGTGAATTCGGGGGCGTCGTCGGCGACCAGGCGGTGGCCGCGTGACAGCAGTTCCAGTGCCAGCTCGCTCTTGCCTGAGCCTGCCTCACCCGTGATCAGCACGCCGATGGAGTAGATCTCCATGAATACGCCATGCAGGATCACCCGCGGCGCCAGCGTGCGGGCCAGGTGGTAGCTGATGTGGTTGAGCAGCTCATGGCCGCGGCGTGGCGACACCCACAACGGGGTCTGCGATTCGTCGGCGGCCGAGCGCAGGTCTTCCGGGCAGCCATGGCTTTTGGTGATCACCAGCGCCAGTGGCCGCGCCTGGATGATGCGCTCGATCACTTCCCAGCGCTGGCGGGCATCCAGGGAGTCCAGCCAGGTCAGTTCCTCGGTGCCGAGGATCTGCACCTTGTTCGGGTAGATGGTGTTGAGGTAGCCGGCCAGCGAGGGCCGCCGCGAGACGGTATTGCCAGCCTCCAGCTCACGTTGCGCACCGGCATGGCCGGCGACCCAGCGCAGGTCGAGCTTCTCGCGCTGCTGGTCGAAGAGTTCCTGGGCGGTGATGCTGGTATTCATCCGCGACGCACCTGCTGCGGGTTGATGATGATGTCTTTGAGGGTCTGCGCATCGGGGGCAACGCGCAGCGCCTGGCGGATGTCGGCGTCGGAGAAGATCTCCGCCAGCTCGGACAGCAGCATCAGGTGTTGGTGGGTGTAATGCGCGGGTACGGCCATGGCGAAGACCAGGTCCACCGGTTCGTCGCCACCGAAATCAACGGGTTGTTGCAGCCGTAGCAGGGCGCCGCGAGGTTCCTGCAGGGTTTCCGAACGCCCGTGGGGAATGGCGATGCCGTGGCCAATGGCGGTGCTGCCGACGTTTTCACGTTCGCGCAGGCTTGAAAACAGGCTGTCCGCGCCGGCTTCACGACAGGCGAGAAGGCGGGAGGCGGCTATCAGGGTGCTGTCTCGATCAGCGACCGCGAGTACCTGGGTACTCACGGCCGCCATCAGGTCGGTCAACGGCATGTTGGGCTTACGGCTGGGTGTAAAGATCAGCCATTGTCGCGCAGAGCATGCGATGCGTGGGGAAGATGCTTTTCCTTGTGCTTTATGACCAGTCGGTCGAGCTTGTCGGCCAAGACGTCGATGGCTGCGTACATGGTGGGTTCGGCAGCATCGGCGTGCAGGGTGCGCCCGGGTAGATTCACCGTGGCGACGACGAGGTAGTCAGGCTTGCGGGTGGACAACTGGACTCGTACTTCGCAGTGCTGGTCGAAGTGCCGACCCAGCCGCTCCAGCTTTGTTTCCACGTACTCCTTCAGGGCAGGCGTGACTTCAACTTGCTGGCCATACGTCTCGATACGCATCGGATTCCTCCTGTGGTTCGGGGTTGCCTAATGAACCCTGCGCTGCTCAACGAATGCTTCAGGCGATGCGGACGCGTTCGTGAGAGGCACAGATGTTCATGGCCTCACGATACTTCGCAACGGTGCGGCGCGCTACCGGTATGCCACTTGTTTTGAGCATCTCAGCCAGCTTGGCGTCAGAAAGTGGTTTGCGCGGGTTTTCCGCATCGATCAGGTTGCGGATCATCGACTGGATGGCGGTGCTGGAAGCCTCGCCGCCGCCTTCGGTATCGATGCCGGAGGCAAAGAAGGCCCGCAGCGGCAGGGTGCCGCGCGGGGTGCGTACGTACTTGCGGGCGATGGCACGCGAAATGGTGGATTCGTGCAGTTCCAGCTCACCGGCGATTTCACGCAGCGTTAGCGGACGCAGTGCCTGTTCGCCGAATTCCAGGAAGCCAGCCTGGTGATGCAGCAGGCTGTTGACCACCCGCAGCAGGGTTTCGCCACGGGCCTGCAGGCTCTTCAGCAGCCAACGCGCCTCCTGCAGCTGTGCGCGCAGATAGCTGGCGTCGGCGTCGCCGCAGCGGCGGATCAGTTGCTCGTAGCTTTGATTGATGACTACCCGCGGGCCGGCATGGCCGGCCAGCGCGCAGCGCCAGATGCCGCGCTGGCGCCAGACCACGCAATCGGGCACGACGTAGGTGTCAGACGTCATCTGCCCCAGTTGCTTGCCCGGGCGCGGATCGAGTGAGCGCAGCAACTGCACGGCTTCTTCGATGTCGGCAACAGACTGTTTCAGTTCCTGTGCGATGCCGCTGATGCCGGCGCGCGGCAGGCGCTCCAGTGGACCATCGGCGATACGTCGGGCCAAGGCAAGGGCAGGGGTTTGGCAGGGCAGTACGTCCAGCTGCAGGCTCAGGCACTCGCCCAGGCTGCGTGCGCCAACCCCGGCCGGGTCAAAGCGCTGGATCTGGCGCAATACCGCCAGGATCTCATCTTCGTCGGCATGGGTTTCAGGCAGCAGTGTCTGTGCGATTGCCGACAAGGGCTCGCGCAGATAACCGTCTTCATCCAATGCGTCGATCAAGGCCACACCGATGGCGCGGTCACGCGGCCCGAGGTGGGTCAGGTGCAGCTGCCACAACAGGTGATCGGCGAGGGTATCGCCGTCTTCGGCCTGTTCGCGTTCGTCGTCTTCGTCGCCATCGAAGGAGCCGGAGCGGCCACTGCTCCAGTCTTCATCGCCGCCGTCCCAATCTTCGCCATCGGCGTTGATATCGCCTTGCGCGGGATCAATCGGGGCATCGTCATTGGCGCTGCTTGCGGGAGCCTCGTCGCCGTCGGCGCCTTCGGAGTTCTCAGCCCATTCCAGCAGTGGGTTGGTTTCCACCGCCTCGGTCAGTTCCACTTCGAGCTCGGTGCTGGACATCTGCAGAAGACGGATGGCCTGACGCAACTGCGGCGTCATGACCAGATTCTGTCCCATCGATGTCTGCAGCCGAGCTTTCATGCCTGTTCCGTTCGGGTAGGGGCCCGACGTGGCGCTGCGACTCAGAGGGTGAAAGCGTCCCCGAGGTAAACACGGCGCACGTCGGTATTGGCAAGCAGATCTTCCGGTGCCCCCTGCGCCAGTACGCTGCCTTCTGCGAGGATATACGCCCGGTCGCAGATTCCCAAGGTTTCGCGCACATTGTGGTCGGTGATCAACACACCGATCCCGCGTTGCTTGAGGTGGGTCACGATGCGCTGGATCTCGCCGACCGAGATCGGGTCGACGCCGGCAAACGGTTCGTCGAGCAGGATCAGGCGCGGTTTTGCGGCCAGTGCGCGGGCGATCTCGCAGCGGCGGCGTTCACCGCCGGACAGGCTGGCGCCGGTCTGGTCTGCGACGTGGCTGATCTGCAGTTCCTCCAGCAGCGAAGACAGTTCGTGCTCGCGGCCGGCGTTGTCCAGGTCGGTGCGCAGCTCCAACACCAGACGGATGTTGTCCGCGACGCTGAGCTTGCGGAATACAGACGGTTCCTGCGGCAGATAACCCACGCCCAGCTTGGCGCGCTCGTACATCGGCTCGGAGGTGATGTCCTTGCCGTCGAGCACGATGCTGCCGGCATCGGCAGCTACCAGGCCGACGATCATGTAGAAACAGGTGGTCTTGCCGGCACCGTTCGGGCCGAGCACGCCGACCACTTCGCCGGCATCCAGGGTCAGCCCGAAGTCCTTGACGACTTCGCGGTTCTTGTAGCGCTTGCGCAGGCCTTGGGCGACGAGCATTACTTGGACTCTCCCGCCGCTGCCGGCGCCTTGTTCTTGGGCTGGATCACGGTGCGCACGCGGGTGCCGTCGCCGCCGCTCTGCATTGAACCGCTGCGGGTGTTGTAGACCATGCGCTGGCCGGCATTGGTGCCGCGCTCGGATTCAACCTTGTAGTTGCCGGTCAGGATGATCACTTCGCTGTTGATGTTGTAGTCCATGTTGTCGGCACGGGCATTCATCCAGGTGTTGTCATCCATCTGCTGCTTCAGCGTGGCTTGCTTGCCGGTGAGGATCACGCGCTCGGTTTCGCCGTTCTTGCGGATCACGTCAGCGGTATCGGCATGGATCTCCATCGAACCCTGGGTGATGACCACATTGCCACTGAACTGGCACTTGCCGTTGTCGCTGAAATTGCAGTCATTGTTGTTGGAATCGATGGTCATCGGCTGGTTGCGATCCGATGCCTTGGACCACGCCAGGCCAGGTGCGAGCAGGACGGCGAGCAGGGTGATCGACGCGAGCTTAGCGGGCAGCTTTGGGTTCATAGCGGGTCTTGACCTGGGAAAGGAGTGAGTACTGCTGGGATTTGAGGTTGGCGCGGAAGCCGACGCCAGTCTGCGACAGGCCTGGTCGGGTCAGCGTGACCTGTGCATCGGTGCGCGCCAGGTCCTGCTCGGCGAACACATCCAGCGAGTCGGTGCGGAAAGTGGTTGGTGGGGTCTTGCCATCGGTGGGGCTGTCGCCGGCGACATTGCCGCGCAGGCGCAGCTCCTCACCCTTGGGGCTGACCCAGCCGGTATCGGCGCTCAGTCGCCAGTGCTGCCCAGCCGTGTCAGGCAACAGGAACAGTGGCTTGGTGATGTTGGACGTCTGGTCGGCACGGCTGCGCGCCATCGACGGCGCGCGCAGCGTCATCGACTCCTTGCCCTGCTTGTCCAGGGTGACGATCTCGAAGTCGGTCAGGGTGAAATCGGTACTGCCTTGTTCAATGGCCGTTGGCGCGGTGTTGGCGCGGTTGCGCCATGCCGCCCAGCCGCTGATCAGGGCGGCCAACAGCAGGCCAATGCCAAGAACTGAACGCCAACTCATCAGGAAAACCTCGCCAGGACTGCATCCAGTTTGCCCTGTGCGGCCAGCAGGACGTCACACAGCTCGCGCGCTGCGCCGCGTCCGCCTTGGGCACGGGTCTGCCAGTGCACGCGTTCGGCGATCCACGGATGCGCATCCGCCGGGGCGATCGCCAGGCCGACCGCGCCCAGCGGCGCCAGATCGGGCAGGTCGTCGCCCATGAAGGCGACCTGCTCCAGGCCGATGCCGTGCTGGTCGCACAAGGCACGCACGCTGGCCAGCTTGTCGCCGACCGCGATCTGGGTGTCGATGCCAAGATCGGCGCCGCGGCGCTGCGCCGACAGGCTGTTGCGGGCGGTGATCAGCACCGGGTGGATGCCGTGTTGCTGCAGTAGCTTCAGGCCCAGCCCGTCCTGCACGTAATACGCCTTGCTCTCGTTGCCGGCATGGTCGTAGAACAGCCGGCCGTCGGTCAGTGTGCCGTCCACGTCAAAGCAGGCCAGGCGGATGGCGCTGGCGGTTGCGTGCAGATTGGCGGGGAAAAGCGCTAGCGGCGAGTAGGGCATTGGCAGGCAGGATCCGTTGCGGCAGGTCGGGTGTTGGTCCGAGGTCGTTGATTGTGCGGGGTTTAGACGACTTTTGCCCGCAACAGGTCATGAATGTTCAGGGCGCCGACGGGGTGATTGTCGCCATCGACCACGATCAAGCCATTGATCTTGTGGGTTTCCAGTAGCCGCGCGGCTTCGGCGGCCAGTTGGTCGGCACCGATGGTGCGCGGGTTGCGGGTCATCACCTGGGCGATGCTGGCGGTGCGCACGTCCAGGTCGGTGTCCAGTGCACGGCGCAGGTCGCCGTCGGTGAACAGGCCGACCAGTCTGCCCTGGGCATCGACGACGGCGGTCATGCCCAGCCGCTTGCGGCTCATTTCCATCAGGGCCTGGCTGAGGCTGGCGTCGTCACGGACGCTGGGCAGATCGTCGCCGGCGTGCATGACGTCGGTGATGTGCAGCAGCAAACGCCGGCCCAGGCTGCCGGCCGGGTGCGAGCGGGCGAAGTCGTCGGCGGTGAAGCCGCGCGCGTCCAGCAGGGCCACGGCCAGCGCATCGCCCATCGCCAGCGAGGCGGTGGTGCTGGAGGTCGGGGCCAGGGCCAGCGGGCAGGCCTCGTGGTCCACGTTCACGTCCAGGTGCACATCGGCGGCCAGCGCCAGGCTCGACTGCGGCCTGCCGGTCATGGAAATCAGTGGATTGCCCTGGCGCTTGAACACCGGCAACAGGGTCAGTACTTCGTCCGATTCACCCGAATAGGACAGCGCCAAAACCACGTCATCTTCGGTGATCATGCCAAGATCGCCGTGCCCGGCCTCGCCTGGGTGCACGTAGAACGACGGTGTGCCGGTCGACGCCAGGGTGGCGGCGATCTTGCGCGCGATATGCCCGGATTTGCCCATGCCGGTGGTGACCACACGGCCGCGCGAAGCCAGCACCAGCCGGCAGGCGGCGGCGAACTCGGCGCCAATGCGACCGCCTACCCGGTCCAGTTCGTCGCGCTCGATCTCGAACACACGGTGACCACTGGCCACCAGATCGGTGTCGCGCAATGTAGCCAGGGAAAGCGGTGAAGCAGCCATACGGATGCCACTCGGAGAGTAGAATGGGGGTTCATTTTATTAGGAAAGCGCTTTGGACGCCGAGACCATCCGAAATCTGATCGAAGCCGGCCTGCCGGGCGCCCGCGCCGACGTGCAGGGCGACGACGGGGTGCACTTCGAGGCCACGGTTGTCTGCGAGGCATTTGCCGGCAAGATGCCCTTGGCGCGCCACCGCATGGTGTATGCGACGCTGGGCGACCTGATGGGCGGTGCGATCCATGCGCTGGCGCTGAAAACCATCACTCCGGGTGAAGCCGGCTGAGCCGGCGAACTCTCTTCTCCTTATATCGGCCTTAAATCCATGGCAAAAATCGTAGTCACCGGCGGCAATGCGCTGAACGGTGAGGTTCATATCTCCGGCGCCAAGAACGCCGTCCTGCCGATCCTGTGCGCCACCTTGCTGGCCGATGCGCCGGTTGAAATTACCAACGTGCCGCATCTGCACGACGTGATCACCACGGTGAAACTGCTCGGTGAGCTTGGCGCCAAGGTCACCGTCGACCAGGGCACGCTGTCGCGCGGCAGCGCGGTGGTGGTGGACCCGCGTACTGTTGATCAGCACGTTGCGCCGTATGAGCTGGTCAAGACCATGCGCGCCTCGATCCTGGTGCTGGGTCCGTTGCTGGCCAAGTTCGGCAAGGCCGAAGTGTCGCTGCCGGGCGGTTGCGCCATCGGCTCGCGCCCGGTTGACCAGCACATCAAGGGCCTGCAGGCACTGGGTGCGGAAATCAGTGTGGAGAACGGTTTCATCAAGGCTCACGTTGATGGGCGCCTGAAAGGCGGCCGTTACACCTTCGACATGGTCAGCGTCACCGGCACCGAGAACGTGCTGATGGCGGCGGTACTGGCCGAAGGCACCTCGGTGCTGGAAAACGCCGCGATGGAGCCGGAAGTGGCCGATCTGGCGCATTGCCTGATTGCACTCGGTGCGAAGATCGAAGGCATCGGCACCGCGCGCCTGGTCGTGGAAGGCGTCGAGCGCCTGCACGGTGGCCGCCACGCGGTACTGCCCGACCGCATCGAAACCGGCACCTTCCTGGTGGCTGCAGCAATGAGCGGTGGTCGCGTCACGGTGCGCAATGCACGCCCGGACACGATGGACGCAGTGCTGCACAAGCTGACCGAGGCCGGCGCCGAGATCAGCACCACCGAAGACAGCATCACGCTGGACATGCATGGCAAGCGGCCCAAGTCGGTGAACATCACCACCGCGCCGCATCCGGCGTTCCCGACCGATATGCAGGCGCAGTTCATGGCCATGAACTGCGTTGCCGATGGCGTGGGTGTGATCACCGAGACCATCTTTGAAAACCGCTTCATGCACGTCAACGAGCTGCTGCGCCTGGGTGCCGACATCCAGATCGAAGGCCATACCGCGATCGTGCGCGGCGTGGCCAAGCTCAGCGGTGCGCCGGTGATGGCGACCGATCTGCGTGCCTCGGCCTGCCTGATCCTGGCCGGCCTGGTGGCTGCGGACGAGACCAGCATCGACCGCATCTACCACCTTGATCGTGGTTACGAGAACATCGAGGAAAAGCTTAGCGGGCTTGGTGCAAACGTGCGGCGGATCGCATGATCCTCAAGGGGCGCTTCAGTCCGCGCCGCAGGGCTTTGTTGGCCCTGGTGCTGCTGGCCCTGGCCTGGTTGGGCTGGGGCTGGTACAGCGGCGTGGCCATCACCCAGGGCGTTGAGAAGGAACAGATGGACTGGAATGGCGACGGCCAGATCAGTAGCGACGAGTTCCTGCAGGCGTTCTATGCGGTGCAGGTGAAGGACAGCGAAGAGGGTGATCGCCACTGCCGTAGCTTCATCTGGCGCAGCAGTGGCGAGGAATTCCGCCGCGATTGCCGCACAGTGTTCAAGAAGGACGCCACCCAGTAGCAGGAGCGCGCCGCAACGCTGTGGTGTCGATAGCTACCGATCTTTGACCCGGGCAAAGCGTAGCTGGCCCGGGTTGAAGTGGATCAGGCAGGGCGCAGCTCCTGCTTGAGCCCTGTCATTACCTGCCGCAGCGGTTGCCCAGGTCCGGGGTTCGCCGCTTGCCCGCGCTACGCTTGAGCGTGGCTCTGCGCTGTGCTCAGCGCGACCAGGAATTCATCTGCAGGCTGATCGTGGTGGCGCCGTTTTCGCGCTGGACGATGCGCACCGGTGCCGGGATGCCGGCCACGATCCACGCAATGGTCTGCTTTTCGGCGCCACCCTGGGCAACCTTGGTGGCGTCGTAGTCGCGGCCGGCGACGGTGACCCGCTCACGACCGATCACCCGGTAGTTCATTGGCCGTGCGCGCCCGTTCTCGACCATGCGATAGGACAGCGGACGCCCGGCCGGTACGTCGCGTGCCAATGCCAGGTTGATCAGCAACGCGTCCATGTCGCCGTTCTGCAGGGCTACCGGCCCGGCGCGGTTGGGTTTGACGTCGCCGCTCCAGCGCGCCTGGCCGGCTGCCCAGTTGTAATTGGTAATAACGCCGCGCTGGACCGAGGCATAGCTGGTCCGGTCGCTGCCACCCATCGGCCGGTACTGCGTTCCCATGTCCTGGAACACGGTGGCCTGGCTCAGCTTGGCAAGCATGTGATCCACGGTCAGCAGGTACATCCAGGAACCATTGCGGGCCGGGGTGAGGGTCATCCGCGCAGTTGCGCTGAGGCCCTTGTAGCTGGCGGTGTAACGTCCATCGAAACGCTGTACGGCGGCATCGGCAGCCGGGGGCAGGGATACAAGCAGGGCGGCAGCGAGCGGGAGTACGGCAAATCTGCGAGCAAGGGGCACGGCGTCTCTTCCATGAAAACGCCCGGCATCAGGCCGGGCGCGTCGGGGCGGGGGATGCGATCAGTTGATGGAGCGGATGGTCAGGTCCAGTGCGTCCTGGCCGTTCTCGCGCTGCAGCAGGCGTGCTGGTACGGGCATGCCGGGGACGATCCAGGCGATCTGCTCCTTGTTGCCATCCACGCGCGACACCTTGGTGGCTTCCTGCTGCTTGCCACCGATGGTCAGGTTTTCCTTGCCGATCACCCGGTAGGTCATGGGCTTGATGCGGCCGTCGTCAACCATGCGGTAGGTCAGGGGCTTGCCGGCGGCGACATCGCGGGCAATGGCCAGGTTGATCAACAGTGCATCCATGTCGCCGCTCTGCAGGCGGATCGGGCCGCTGCGATCAGGCTTCACGTCGCCGCTCCAGGTGGCCTGGCCGCTGTTCCAGTCATAACGCGCATCCACCTGCTTGCGCTTGATCAGCACCACCGAACGGTCATGGCTGCTCAACGGGCGCAGTTTGCCCCCCTGTTCGTCGAACACGGTGGCCTGGCTCAGTTCCGCCATCGGGTTCTTGATCTGCAGGCTGTAGCGCCACTGGTTGTTGCCGGCAGGTGCTACCGACATCACGCCATTGGCCTGCATGCCCATGTAGCTGGCCTGGTAGTTGGCGGTGAACGGCTCGAATGCCAGCGCCGGCAAACTGGTCGCGACCAGTGCGGCGGCAGCGAGGTAACGCAGGGGGCTACGGGTAAGCTTCATGCTCAGGCTCCTTGGTATTCGATCAGGCGCAGGTCGATTTCGTCCTGCCCGTCTTTGCGTTGCAGGATGCGCACCGGCGTGGGCACGCCATTGGCGATCCACAGGATGGTTTCATCATTGCCGCCATTGGTGCGATACACCCGCAAGGCGTCATAGCTGAGATCACCCACCTGCACGTTCTCGGTGGTGTCGGCGGCGCGATACTCATACTGGCGCACGCGGCCGACATCGACGTAGCGGTACTGCAGTGCCTGTCCGGGGCGCGCATCGCGCATCAGCGACAGGTTCAGCACCAAGGCGCTCTGGTCGCCGCGCTGCAGTGCAATCGGGCGCTGCCGTTCTTTCTTGAGGTCACCCTGCCACTGCGCGGTACCGGCCTGCCAGTCATAGACGCCGGTAACCTTCTTGCTCATGAACAGGGCTTTCTTGACCGTGCTCTGGCTCAGTGGCGTGTAGACGCTGCCCTCGTTGTTGAACACGTTGCTCTGTTCGATGTTCAGCCCGAGCACGCTGGCAAAACCGCGTTTGCCGCGCACCGCCATGTCCACCCGCCACTGGCTGTTGCTGTTGTGGACCACGCGCATGGTGGCATCGCCGGCTTCCTTGCCCTTGTACAGGGCCTGGTAGGTGGCGACAAAGGGCTCCAGTGCCGGCGGGCTCCACTCCAGCGCTGGCGGCGGCAGCACAACCGGTGCCTGCGCCGGAGCAGCCGCAGGGGCGGGCGTCTCCTGTGCATGGCTGACGGCTGATACCAGCAGTGCGGTCAAAACCAATGGTTTGAAAAGCGCTATGGCCATGTGAGGACGAAGGCAGAAGGAAGGAGGGATCTTGCCAAACCACACGTCAGCAGCCTGTGCGGATCAGCGGCGGAGGGTTCCGGCGGAATCTAGGCGCAATGGGCTAAACAGGGACTGACCGTCGCAGTGGACCACGCCGTCCTGTTCAGCCACGCGCCCGGCAACCAATAGCTGGACGCTGGCCAGCAGCAGCGGGTGTTCGACCGCCAGCACGCGCTTGGCCAACGATTCCGCACAGTCCCCGGCCAGCACCGGGACCCGTGCCTGCGCGATCACTGCGCCGGCATCCAGTTCAGCTACGACGAAGTGGACGCTGGCACCGTGCTCGGCATGGCCGGCCTCGATGGCGCGGGCATGGGTGTGCAGGCCCTTGTGCAAGGGCAGCAGCGAGGGGTGGATGTTCACCAGGTGGCCGCTGAAGCGCTGCACGAAGCCAGCGCCGAGGATGCGCATGTAGCCGGCGCAGATGATCCAGTCCGGCTTGCTTGCGGCCACTGCGTCGGCCAGCGCACTGTCAAACGCCTCGCGGTCGGCGAAATCGCTGGGGGAGCGCGCCCAACGCTGTGCGGGGGCCACTTTTTCCAGCGCGGCGGCGGCTGGCTTGTCGGAGAACACACCGACGATCTGCGCATCCAGTTGGCCTGCGGCAATCGCGTCCTGCAGGCATTGCAGGTTGCTGCCGCGGCCGGAGGCAAGCACGGCCAGACGGGGCAGGGGACTCATGCCCGCGTCTTCCGCAACAGCGGCCACAGCGCCAGGCTGCCGAGGGTGGCCAGCAACATGTCCGCATGCGCGTCCCAGATGTCGCCCTGCTGGCCGTTGTAGGCCTCTGCGGCTTCCGGTGACAGTGCCAATGCGATGCCCCATTCCAGCCATTCGTAGGCCAGGCTGGTGCACATGATGGTCATCACCGCCAGCGTGAAGGCCTGGCCCACGCGCAGTGCCGGCCAGGTGCGCCGGGCCAGCTGGGTCAGTGCCGGGGTGAAGCAGATGCCGTACAGCAGGTGGATCAGCCGGTCGAAATGATTGCGTTCCCAGCCGAAGGCGGCGTTTGGCGACCAGCCGAACAGCGCCTGTGCCCATTGGTCATAGGGGATGTTGGAGTACAGCCAACGGGCGCCGATGCAGTGCAGGAGGATGAAGCCGCAGATGGCCGCGAAGGCACCGCTGCCCAGCGGCCAGCGGCGGTCCACCCACCATAGCGCCAGCAGGCCGAGCACGGTCAGCGAGCTGTGCAGGGCCTGTTCCACAGGCCATAGCGGTTTGATCCAGGTGAGCGCGAATACAACAAGCACGCCGATGAAGGCGGCCTTCTTGGCGGCTGTCATGTAGGCGTTGGCTCAGCCGATGTGGACGCGTTCGGCGCCGTTTTCGGCCACCACTTCACCAATCTGCCAATGCGCCAGTTCCAACGAGTCCAGCGTGGCGTTGATGGCGGCAACCTGGTCTGCCGGCACCAGCAGCACGAAACCGATGCCGCAGTTGAAGGTGCGCCACATCTCGCTGTCGGCCACATTGCCTTCGCGCTGCAGCCACTGGAACACCGGCGGCAACGGCCAGCTGCTGGCGTCGATGGTCAGGCCCAGGCCTTCCGGCACCACGCGGATGATGTTCTCGGTCAGGCCGCCACCGGTGACGTGGGCCATGCCGTGCACGGCTGCGCCGTGGGTCTTGAGCAGCGACAGGATCGGCTTGACGTACAGGCGGGTCGGCGCCATCAGCGCATCGACCAGCTTCACGCCGTTTTCCAGCACCAGATCGGCCGGGCTGCCGGCACGTTCATAGATGCGACGGACCAGCGAATACCCGTTGGAGTGCGGACCGGAGGAGGCAATGCCGATCAGCACGTCGCCGAGGGCAACGGCCGAGCCGTCCTTCAGCTCGCTCTTCTCCACGCCGGCGACGGTGAAGCCGGCCAGGTCGTACTCGCCCGGGGCGTACATGTCGGGCATTTCAGCGGTTTCGCCGCCGATCAGCGCGCAGCCGGCCTCGGTGCAGCCATTGGCGATGCCGCCGACCACGGCCGCGGCGGTGTCGATGTCGAGCTTGCCGGTGGCGAAATAATCCAGGAAGAACAAGGGCTCAGCGCCCTGCACCAGCACGTCGTTGACGCACATGGCGACCAGATCGATGCCGATCGTGTCGTGGCGGCCAAGCTGTTGTGCCAGCTTCAGCTTGGTGCCGACGCCGTCGGTACCGGACACCAGCACCGGCTCGCGGTACTTGTTGGAGAGGTCGAACAGGGCGCCAAAGCCACCCAGTCCGCCCATCACCTCCGGGCGGAAGCTGCGCTTTACCAGCGGCTTGATACGCTCGACCAGTTCGTTGCCCGCGTCGATGTCGACACCGGCGTCACGGTAGGTCAGGGGGGAGTTGGCAGAGGTCGAGGGGCTGGTCACTGGCGGCTGCACTGGCGGGGTGAACGGTCGATTTTAACAGGCCACGTTGGCGTGAAGGCCCCATTCGGGCAACAATTCCCTCCGGAATCGTCGAGCAATGGAAATTTCAATGCGCCGCAGCCTGGTCACAATCCTGTTTCTGGCGCTCTGCCTGCCAATTTCGTTGGTGCAGGCACAGTCGTCCAGCATGCGTACCGAAGGGGACGTGGCTGGCGCCAGCAGTGCCTATGAGGCCGAGGTACCGGTCAACAGCCAAAGCGAGGCCGATCGCAACGGCGGGCTGGCGCGCGCGCTGGGCGCGGTGCTGGCCAAGCTGTCCGGCGACCGCAGCGTGCTGGCGCGGCCGGGTGTGGCGCAGGCCCTGCGCAGCGCCAAGGACATGGCCGAGAGTTATGACTACCGGCAGGATCAAAGCGTCAGCGCCAGTGGCGCACCGAGCTTCCGGACCATGCTGGTGGCACGCTTCCGCCAGGATGACGTCGACGGGCTGGTGGCGGCGCTGGGGTTGCCGGTATGGCCGCAGCCACGACCCAAGCCGGTGGTCTGGCTGGCCATCGATGATGGCAGCGGTCCGCGCCTGGTCGGTGTACCGCAGTCCAATGCGGCGCGGCCATTGCTGGATCGTGCGGTTGAACGTGGCTTCAAGCTGGGCCTGCCTGCCGGCGGCGCGGCCGAGCAGGCCCTGGTCGGTGCGATCTGGCGCCAGGACACCGCTGCGGTCGCGCGCGCCTCATCGCGCTATTCGCCGCCGATGCAGCTGATCGGCAAGTTGTACCGTGGCAAGGGTGGCGGCTGGGTTGCGGACTGGGTGTTTGTCGACAATGGCCGTGAACTGTCCAAGTGGACCACCAACGACGCCGATGCCCGGCGGGCGATGATGGCCGGTGCCGATGGCGCCGCCGATGCGCTGGTGCGGCGTTATGCCAAGGCGCCGGTCGGTGGTGCCGCCGGCGTTTACCGGATCGTGGTCAGCGGTATCCGCAGTGCCGACGACTACCTGCGCCTGGCGGCCACCTTGCAGCGAGTGGCGGTGGTCAAGTCGATCATGCCGATCCAGGCCTCGGGTGACCGACTGGAGCTGGATGTCGAGCTGATGAGCGGCTTGCCTGGGTTCAACCGCATGCTGGGCAGCGACGCCGCGCTACAGCCGGTGGGTGCGGTAGGCGACGACGATGCCGACGCCGGTACCGAACAGAACAGTAGCCGCCGCGCGGAGTACCGCATTCGATGAGTACTGATACAGCGGAAATGGAAATCGCGCTGTTCCTGCGCCGCCTCAAGTGGGTGGTGCTCAGTGCCTTCGGGTTGTGGGTGATGTGGCTGCTGGCACCGGTGCTGACCCCGTTCGTGGTCGCCTTGATGCTGGCGTGGCTGGGCGACCCGCTGGTGGACCGGCTGGAAGCCAGTGGCCGTTCGCGCAACACCGCGGTGGTGCTGGTGTTCGTGTTGATGATCCTGCTGCTGGCCTTGGCGCTGCTGATCCTGGTGCCCTTGATACAGCGCCAGATCATTACCCTGGTCGCCGCTTTGCCCCAAGGGCAGGAGTGGCTGATGAACACCGCAATCCCGTGGCTTGAGCAGAAAACCGGGCTGGAAATCATGGCCTGGCTGGACCCGGGCCGTCTGTTCGAGTGGGTGCGCAGCCACTGGCAGCAGGCTGGCGGCGTTGCCACCACCTTCTTTGGCTACGTGTCGCGCTCGGGTTTTGCGATGGTGGCCTGGGTGATCAACCTGGCCTTGTTGCCGATCCTGGCCTATTACTTCCTGCGCGACTGGGACAAGCTGGTCGAGCGGGTTGCATCGATGATCCCGCGCAACCATATCGAAGTGGTTACGCGCTTGGCGCGTGAGTCCAATGACGTGCTGGGTGCCTTCATCCGCGGCCAGATCGTGGTGATGATCGCACTGGGCATCGTGTATGCCGCGGGCCTCAGCCTGGTGGGCCTGAACCTGGGCCTGTTGATCGGACTGGTCGCAGGTTTGATCAGTTTCATCCCCTACCTGGGTGCAACCACCGGCGTGGTGATGGCGGTGCTGGCGGCACTGGTGCAGTCGCAGGGCTTTGACCTGCAGTTGCTGGTGCTGGTTGGCGTGGTCTTCACGGTCGGCCAGTTGCTGGAAAGCTATGTGCTGACCCCGCGTATCGTCGGTGACAAAATTGGCCTGCACCCGGTTGCGGTGATTTTCGCGGTGATGGCAGGTGGCCAGTTGTTTGGCTTCCTGGGAATGCTGTTGGCCTTGCCAGCGGCGGCGGTGATCAACGTGTTGTTGCGCTATGCGCACCAGCGTTATCGCCAAAGTGAGTTGTATGCCGGCCACGGGCCGACGATTGTGTTGGATCCGCGCAACGCTCAGGTGCCGGCGGATCTGAGCATCGTGTCGAAGGATGTAGAACCGAAGTGAGTGTGCCGCAGTTACCGCTGGCCTTGCGTTACCCGCCAGACCAGCGCTTTGAAACATTCATCGGTGCGCCGGAAGGCGCGCTGGCGCAGTTGCGTGCCGTTGCCAATGGCAGCAGCCAGGATTGGATCTATCTGGTGGGTGCTGGTGCTACCGGCAAGACGCATCTGGCCCTGGCCACATGCGCTGCTGCACTGCAGGCCGGGCGTCGCCCTGCGTACCTGCCACTGCAGGCGGCCGGTACGCGCCTGCAGGACGCCTTGGAGGCGCTGGAAGGGCACGACGTGCTGGCGCTGGACGGGCTGGAATATGTCGCCGGTCGACGCGAGCAGGAAATCACCCTGTTCGAGTTCCACAACCGCGCGCGCGCTGCCGACGTGACCGTGATCTATACCTCGCGGCTGCCGCCTGATGGCCTGGGGTTGGTGTTGCCGGACCTGCGCTCGCGGCTGTCGCAGTGCAGCCGCATCACCCTGGAGCCGCTGGATGCCGAAGGCCGTGGCGCAGTGCTGCGCGAACGTTCTGTGCGCCGTGGGTTGGTGATGGATGAGGCGACGCTGGACTGGTTGCTGACCCGCACCGGCCGTGACCTGAGCGGACTGGTGACCTTGCTGGAGCGGCTGGACCGCGAATCGCTGGCGGCAAAGAAGCGGATCACCGTGCCGTTCCTGAAACGGGTGTTGGAGAACGGGCCGGGTTGATCGGCATTATGGATTCTGTGGGAGCGGTGTAAACCGCGAAGCAGATGTCATATCCGCATAAGAAAGATGCCTGCGATTGCACGCATCTTTGTATCTGGGGCTTAAGTTGCTTCGCGGTTTACACCGCTCCCACAAACGGCTGGCGGACGCGGCTTTTGTAGGAGCGGCGTAAGCCGCGAAGCCGGTGTCGCGTCCGTTAACGAAGATGCCTGCAATTGCAGGCATCTGTGTATCTGAGTCTTCACTTGCTTCGCGGCTTACGCCGCTCCTACAAAAGCTGGTTTTCCAGCTGCTGCAGGCGCTCGGGTGTGCCTACGTCGGTCCAGCGGCCTTGGTGATGCTGGCCGCTGATGCTGTTGTTCGCCATCGCCGCGCGCAGCAAGGGCGCCAGTTTGAAGCGTGGTGGGGTTTCCGCGCTGCCATCGGCACTGCCAACCACGTTCTGCCAGTCCTGCAACAACTGCGGCCGATACACGCCGATGCCAGCAAAGGTCAGGCGTGCTTGCTCGCCTTCGTCATGCAGCAGGCCATCGGCATCCAGGATGAAATCGCCGCGCGGATGCTGCAGCGGATTGTCGACCATGACCAGGTGGGCGCTGCCCTTCGGTTGCCGCGGAAGCGTGGCGAAATCGAAGTCGCTCCAGATGTCGCCATTGACCGCCAGGAACGGCGCATCGCCGAGCAGCGGCAGCGCGTTGTGCATGCCGCCGCCCGTTTCCAGCGGCACCGGGCCTTCGTACAGATAATGCAGGCGCAGGTTCCAGCGACTGCCGTCGCCGAGTTTTTCCGGAAACTGCGTGGCCAGCCAGCTGGTGTTGACCACCACATCGCCGATGCCCAGCGCGGCGAGGCGCTGCAGGTGCCATTCGATCAGTGGCACGCCGGCCACGGCCAGCAGCGGCTTGGGCGTGTGATCGGTAAGCGGGCGCATGCGCTCGCCCAGCCCGGCGGCGAAGATCAAGGCCTTCATGCGGAAGCCTTGGTGGCCATTGCCGGCTTGAAGCGGCGCTCGAACAGATCCTGCAGCGGCGCCAGCTCCGGATAGCGCGGCAACACCTCATCCAGGTAGCGAATGAAACGCGGTGCGTCTTCGAAGTAATGGCCCTTGCCGTCACGATCACGCAGGCGCACGAAGATGCCGAGGATCTTCAGATGGCGCTGCACGCCCATCCAGTCGGCGTCGCGCAGGAACTGCGGCCACGGCCGCACCGGCAGGCCGGCGGCCAGTGCCTGTGCGTGGTAGCGCGCAAGCCAGGCGTCCACTTTTTCCAGCGGCCAGCTGAGGAAGGCGTCCTTGAACAGACTGGCCGGATCATAGGCAATCGGCCCGCTGACCAGATCCTGGAAGTCCAGCACCGCCGGACCACCCTCGACCGGCATCAGGTTGCGCGGCATGAAGTCACGATGGGTCAGCACTTGTGGCTGGTTCAAGGCGTTGTCCATCAGGCGCCGTTGCACCAGCTGCAACTGCTCGCTTTCGCCGCAGTCCAAGCTCAGGCCGAGGTGGCGTTGCACGAACCACTCTTCAAACAGGCCAGCATCACGCTGCAGCAGTGCCTCGCCGAACGCGCCCATGCCGTCGGGCACCGGAATCGACTGCAGGCGGATCAGTTGCGCGAAGCTTGCATCGAACCAGGTGTCGGCGGTGTCGTCGCTGATGAAGCGGGCCAGTGTTGGTCCGCCCAGGTCTTCCAGCAGCAGGAAGCCGTTGTCGACATCGCGCGCAAGCACCTGCGGTACACGAACGCTGTTGGTTTCCAGCAGGTCGTGCATGCGCAGCCAGGGGCGTACATCTTCCAACCCGGGCGGTGAGTCCATCACGATGTGGCTGCCGCGTGCGCTGGTACTGCGCCAATAGCTGCGGAAACCGGCATCGACCGATGCACGTTCAAGCGTGGTGGCAGGGTCGCCGAGTGCGGTGCAGGTCCACTGCAGGCGTTGTTGGGCGCGCAGCGGATCGGAAGCGGGATCGTTCATGGACACTACAAGTGAAGCGGCGCCCGCAGGCGCCGTTGGATGGAGTCAGCGCTTGCCGCCGCTGACCAGGCGCAGCAGTGCCAGCAGGGCGATCGCGCCAATGATGGCGCCGATGAAGCCGGCCGGCTGACCGGCGGCATACCAGCCCATCTCACGGCCGAACCAGCCTGCAAATACCGCGCCGGCCACGCCGAGCACGATGGTCAGCAGGCAGCCCATGCGGTTGTTGCCGGGCATGAAGAAGCGCCCCAGCAGGCCTACGAAGAAGCCGATCAGGATGATGTACAGCCAGCTGTCGCTGCCAAACAGTCCGCTCATGTTCTTGCCCGTGCCAAAGAAAAACGCAGCCTAGCAAGGCCAGGCTGCGTTCGTCATCAAACCATCAACATCCGACCAACCGCGTCGGACCGATCAGCAGCAGCCGTGGCCACCGTGACGGGTGCCGCTGTCGGCGGCCACCGGCGAACCGCTGGTTTCGCCACGCAGGCTGGCGGCGTGGTGGTCGAACAGCACCTTGGACACGCAGGAGGTGACACGCTTGCCCATCGGGATGTGCAGGAACTCGTTCGGGCCGTGTGCATTGGAGTGCGGACCGAGCACGCCGGTGATCATGAACTGCGCACCCGGGAACTTCTCGCCCAGCATGCCCATGAACGGGATCGAGCCGCCTTCGCCCATGTACATCGCCGGCTTGCCGAAGAAGGCCTGGCTGGCGGCGTCGATGGACTGCTCCAGCCACGGCGCCATGGCCGGTGCGTTCCAGCCGGTGGAGGCTTTTTCCAGGTCCAGGCTGACGTGGGCGCCGTTCGGCGGATCACGCAGCAGGGCTTCCTTCAGCAGCTCGCCGCAGGCCTTGCCATTGGCGGTCGGCGGCAGGCGCAGCGACAGCTTCACCGAGGTTTCCGGGCGCAGCACGTTGCCGGCCGATTCCAGCGGCGGCATGCCGCCGATGCCGGTCACCGACAGGGCCGGGCGCCAGGTGCGGTTGAGGACCAGCTCGGTCAGTTCATCGCTCATCGGCTTGAGGCCGTCGACCAGCGGGAACTTGTCGAAGATGGCGGTATCGACCACGTCGGCGGCGCGCTTGGCCTGTTCCAGGCGCTCGGCCGGGATTTCGGTGTGCAGGCCTTCCAGCAGGATGCGGCCGGTGTTCTCGTCCTCGATGCGCGACAGCAGCTGGCGCAGCAGGCGGAAGCTGGACGGCACCACACCGGAGGCATCACCGGAGTGCACGCCTTCGTTGAGCACCTTGACGGTGAAGTTGCCGCCGGTCAGGCCGCGCAGCGAGGTGGTGCACCACAGCTGGTCGTAGTTGGCGCAGCCCGAATCCAGGCAGACCACCAGCGACGGCTGGCCGATGCGCTCAGCCAGATGGTCGACGTAAGCCGGCAGATCGTAGGAGCCGGACTCTTCGCAGGCTTCGATCAGGATCACGCAGCGGGCGTGCGGCAGGCCTTGTTCCTGCAGCGCCAGCACCGCGGCCAGCGAGCCGAAGATGGCGTAGCCGTCATCGGCGCCGCCGCGACCGTACAGCTTGTCGCCGCGCAGCACCGGAATCCACGGGCCGAGGTCGTCGTCCCAGCCGGTCATTTCCGGCTGCTTGTCCAGGTGGCCGTAGAGCAGCACGGTGTCATCGCCGGTTTCCGGGCCGGTGGCCGGGATTTCCAGGAACAGCAGCGGAGTGCGGCCTTCCAGGCGAACCACCTCGACCTGCAGGCCGGGAATGGTCTGTGCCTTGGCCCAGCTTTCCATCAGGGTGACGGCCTGCTCCATGTAGCCGTTGGCGACCCAGTTGGCGTCGAACATCGGCGACTTGTTGGGGATACGGATGTAATCGACCAATTGCGGGACGATGTCGTTGTCCCACTTGTCGCTGAGAAATTGGCCGATCTTGGCGCTGTCCATCTGGATCTCCGATAGCAATGTCAGGTGCAACCATTCTACGCCGCTCCCTTGTTTATCGGGCTGGCGACGGTTTCATCAGTGAATTTTTGTAGGACTTTTCCTACAAGGACCCGGGTGGTTGGCTGGCTGTTTGCTGAACCCGCCCCGGATATTCTGGATTCATGTGGCGCGGAACACTGATCTGACCGGCGGGATAGCCAGCCGATCAATGACCAAGCCACAAGGAGTACAGCGATGAAGCTTTTTACCGTAACGCTGCAGTCTCTGATTCTCGCATTGTTGTTGACGCTTACGGCGCAAGCCAAGGACAAGGTCGACATCAATACCGCCTCCGCGGCGGAGCTGAATCAGGTGTTGGTGAATGTCGGCCCTTCCAAGGCGCAGGCGATCATTGAACACAGACAGGCCAACGGGCCCTTCAAAAGTGTCGAGGAACTGGCACTGGTGAAAGGAATCGGATTGAAGACGGTCGAACGGAATCGTGACCTGATCGAAGCAAGGGCCGGAGCTGCCCCTGCCAAGAACGCTACCGGGACGGTAGCTGCGCAGCCGGTTGAGAGGCGCTGAGCGGAAGGAATCGAATAGTGAGCCGTCAGGATGACGGATCACCAGGAACCCGAAAAGGGCAGGACGCTGGGGGCTGGCAGGATGCCAACAAGGATGTGAGGTCGTCCGGTGGTGCACAGTGACGTGCAGCCGGGCGATTTTTCTGTCTCTGCTCCAAAGAACAAGGCCCGGGTCTTCCCGGGCCTTGTTCTTTTCTGGGAGTTCGCGATTGGGGATTGGGGATTCGCAAGAGCCGGTACGAGCTCCGGGTTTGCGCACGCGGCGCCATCGGCCTGGTGCGCATGCAGCCCGGGTAAGCACAGCGCACCCGGGGCTTTCTGCAAGAACCCCGGGTGCGCTGCGCTTACCCGGGCTACAAGGGCGGTGCCTGCCCTGCAATCTGCGTGTTGCCAATAGCCGCCTTGGCCCAGACCAGGTCAGGTGGCTGCTTAAACCAAGCCGGTCGCGTAGTAGACGCCGATAATCGCGAACACCGCCAGCGTCTTGATGATGGTGATGGCGAAGATGTCCTTGTAGGACTGGCGGTGGGTGAGGCCGGTGACGGCCAGCACGGTGATCACCGCGCCGTTATGCGGCAGTGTGTCCATGCCGCCGGAGGCCATCGCCGCCACGCGGTGCAGCACTTCCATCGGAATGCCGGCAGCCTGCGCATTGGCGATGAAGCTGTCGGCCATTGCCGCCAGCGCGATGCTCATGCCGCCTGACGCCGAGCCGGTGATGCCAGCCATGGCGGTGACTGAAACCGCTTCATTGACCAGCGGGTTCGGGATCGAGCCCAGTGCATTGGCCACAACCAGGAAGCCGGGCAGGGCGGCAATCACCGCACCGAAACCATATTCGGAGGCGGTATTCATCGAGGCCAGCATGGCGCCGCCGATCGCCGACTTGGTGCCCTCGGCAAACGAGGCGATCACCGGCTTCCAGGCAAAGGCGATGACGCTGAGGATGCCCAGCAGCAACGCACCCTGCACGGCCCAGATCGCTCCCAGCTTGGAGACTTCCTGCACCACCGGTGCCGGGTTGCCGATCACCGCAGGAATGAAGGACTGGGTTTCACCGTAAAAGCCGGGAATCCAGCGGGTGAACAGGAAATTGGCCACGCCGACCAGGATCAGCGGGGTGATCGCCACCAGCGGATGTGCCAGATTCTGGCCGTGGAAGGGTTCTGGCTCATTACGCAGCTCGTCGTTGGCGCCCGCATAGCCCTCGCCATTGCGCACGGCGACACGGCGGCGCCATTCCAGGTAGCTCATGCCCAGGATCAGGATCACCACGGTGCCGATCACGCCCAGCCACGGTGCGGCCCAACTGTTGGTGCCGAAGAACGCCGAGGGAATGATGTTCTGGATCTGCGGCGTGCCCGGCAGCGCGTCCATGGTGAAGGTGAAGGCCCCCAGCGCGATCGTGCCGGGAATCAGCCGCTTTGGGATGTTGCTCTGGCGGAACAGCTCGGCGGCGAACGGGTAGACCGCGAATACCACCACGAACAGCGAAACACCGCCGTAGGTGAGCAGCGCACAGACCAGCACGATGGACAGCATCGCGCGCTTGGCCCCGACCAGCTTGATGGTGGCGCTGACGATGGACTTGGAGAAACCCGAGACCTCGATCAGTTTGCCGAACACTGCACCCAGTACGAACACCGGGAAGTACAGCTTGAGGAAGCCGACCATCTTGTCCATGAACAAGCCGGTGAACATCGGCTGCACCAGGCTGGGATCGGTCAGCAGCACTGCGCCCAGCGCCGCCACCGGCGCGAACAGGATCACGCTGTAGCCGCGGTAGGCGACAAACATCAGGAAGCACAGGGCCGCCAATACGATCAGAAACGACATTCACAGCTCCCCGGCCAATACATTGCCGGCGAGTATCAGGACGAAGTGCGGCCCGGCCCACTGTACGAAGGGACGATACGCGGCCGGCTAACGCTCCATTAACGTGCGCTCCATGGCGACATTCGTGTGTCGCAACGTCATACCCGGGAGGAGGGAGACCAATGAAGCGCAAGTATCTGAGTATCGCCATCGGTGGCATTCTGCTGGCACCGGCCGCATTCGTGCAGGCGCAGGAGCAGCAGACGGTGCCGGCAGGCACCAAGGCGACGCAGCTGGACGAAGTGACCGTGACCGCGCGTCGTCGCAGCGAGTCCATCCAGGACGTGCCGGTGGCGGTCAGTGCCTTCGGCGAGGAACAGATCAAGGATCTGCAGGCCTCGACCGTGGAAGGCCTGCAGGGCGCCGTGCCCAACATGAACATCGCCCAGGGCCGCGGTTCGGCCAACAGCGTCAACGTCTTCATCCGCGGCATCGGCCAGCCCGATGCGCTGCAGACCTTCGACCCTGGCGTGGGCATGTACGTGGACGACGTCTACTACTCGCGCATCAATGGCGCGCTGTTCTCGTTGTTCGACATCCAGCAGCTGGAAGTGCTGCGCGGCCCGCAGGGCACGCTGTACGGCAAGAACTCCACGGGGGGGGCGATCAAGCTGACCACCAAGAATCCGTTCGACAATGAAGGCGGCGCGGTCGAAGTGACTGCCGGTGACTATGGTCGCCTGGAAGGCCGCTTCTACGTCTCGGGCAAGCTGAGCGACACCGTGGCTGCCAGCATTGCCGGCGCCAAGATCACCAATGACGGTTACGTCAAGGATGCGGTGACCGGCAAGCGTTACAACGACGATGACACCGAGGCATTGCGCGCGAAGCTGGCCTTCCAGCCGACCGACAACTTCAGCGCGGTGCTGTCGCTGGACACCACCAAGCAGGATGCGGCGCTGACGCTGGGCCGTCCGATGGCACCATTGCTGCAGACCAGCCTGGCTCCAGCGGGTGTCATCGTGCTGCAGCCGGGCGAAACCGGTGAATGGAATCGTCGTGCGCAGACCTCGTTCCAGAACGGCGAAGGCCAGTACTTGAAGCACTCCGGTGCCTCGCTGTCGATGAACTGGGACATCAACGAGCAGTTCACGCTTAAGAGCATCAGCTCCTACCGCAAGCTCAAGACCAAGTCGTACATCGACATCGACGCCTCCGAGTACGAACTGGGCGACGTGCTGGTGGCGCTGGACCAGAACCAGAAGAGCCAGGAATTCCAGCTGCATTACGACAACGGTTCCAATGTGCACGCCACCTTTGGTGCGTACTACATGAAGGAGAACGTGCCGTCGTACCAGGAAGCGTATGCCGATGACCTGTTCTCGTTCCTGGGTGCCAAGGTGCCGTTCCTGCGCACCATCGACGATGACCTGACCACCACGTCCACCGCGGCATTCGCGCACGTGAACTGGGAGTTCGTACCGACCTGGACCGTCGCCGCCGGTGTGCGCTGGACCAAGGACAAGAAGGACTACGACCGTTCCACCAGCACCTTCTGGGGCGCTCCGTTTGCCAGCTTGAACGGCACCGTCGCGTTCGATGCGAAGGCCTCGTGGACGGCAGTGACGCCGTCGATCAGCCTGCAGAAGGAGTTCAGCGACAACCTGATGGGCTATGTGTCGGCCAACCGTGGCTTCAAGTCCGGTGGCTTCAACGGCCGCGCCAATACCGTGTACGACACCCAGCACGCCAAGTTCGACCCGGAATACGTGTGGACCTACGAGCTGGGCCTGAAGGGCAGCTCGGCGGATCACCGCCTGCGCGGCTCCGCCACTGCGTTCTACAGCAACTACAGCGACTTCCAGGCACGCGTGTCGCAGGACGTGGGCACCTTCCCGGTGTTGAATGCGGCCAAGCTCAACATCAAGGGCATCGAGCTGGAAGGCAGCGCGCTGCTGGGCGAGTCCACCACCTTGAGCGCACAGCTGGGCTGGATGGACGCCAAGTACGACAGCTTCGAGGACTTCCGTCTCGATCCGTCCTACGCCGGCTACGATCCGACCGTGAACCACGACCACGTGCCGTTCTCGCCGGACATGACCGCCCGCGTGGCCCTGCAGCATGTGTTCTCGCTGGGTGACAACGGCAGCCTGACCTTTGGCGGCGACGTGTCGTATCGCAGCGAAACCTGGTTGTCGGTGGACAACCGCAAGGTGCTGAGCCAGGACGCTTACACGCTGCTGGGCGCCTACGGCGTATGGGATTCGTCGCAGCTGACCTGGCAGGTACGTGCGGGCGTGCGCAACCTGACCGACAAGCAGTACAAGACCGAAGGCCAGGAGTTCGCCAGCGTTGGCAACATCCAGACCGCGTACTACGGCCTGCCACGCAACTGGTATGTGTCGGTGCGTTACAACTTCTGATGACGCAGCCGCTGACGGCTGGCTGATTGGTATGCAAGGCAGCCCTCTCCCGCATGGCGGGGGAGGGCTTTTGCTTTTTGTTGCTGGTCTTCTGGTTGTAGCTGCAGCGGTTGCCGCAGCAGGTGCTGTCGCTATGGCTATGGCTGTTGCTTTGGCTGTTGCTTTGGCCGTTGTTTTGGCCGTTGTTTTGGCTTTTGTTTGGCTGTTGCTGTTGCTTGAAGCCCCTCTCCCGCCTGCGGGAGAGGGGTTGGGGTGAGGGCAGCTTCTGCTTTTGGCTTTCGAGCTCTGGCTCTTGATGAAAAAGCTAAAAAACAAACTCCTGGCGAACCGCACCCTCACCCCAACCCCTCTCCCGGAGGGAGAGGGGCTTCAAGCAAAGGCGTTCAAGCTATGCACTGCTTCATCCCCCGCCCGTAACTCCGTATCCTGCCAAACAGCTTCCGGGAAACGCTTTCCATGTTGAGTCTGGTAACAGTGGCCTTGGCGGGTCTGGCCTGGCTGGCCTTGATGTTCGGCGTGGCCTTGTACGGGGAACGCCGGCCCACCGCGTTTGCCCGCCATTGGCGGCACATCTATGCGCTGTCACTGGCGGTGCACTGCACCTCGTGGACGTTCTACGGCACGGTCACCCAGGCCGCCCGTCACGGCTGGCCACTGCCACCCACCTTCGTCGGCGCCATCCTGTTCTATGCGCTGGCCATCGGCGTGATGATGCGGTTGGTGCGGCTGGCGCGCGAAACCAATGCCACTTCGCTCGCCGATCTGATCGCCGCCCGGCTGGGCCGCGATGCCTGGTTGGCGGCAACGGTGACGCTGGTGACTGTGCTCGGCTTGATTCCGTATATCGCACTGCAGCTCAAGGCGGTGGCGATGAGTTTCGGCATGATCACCTCGCGCGCGGTGGAAGCCGGGCAGGGCGGCTCGATCTGGCAGGACAGCGCCTTGTATGTCGCGTTGGCGATGGCCTTGTTCGCGATGTTGTTTGGCGCACGCCGCGCCGATGCCTCCGAGCACAATCGCGGGCTGGTGCTGGCGATGGCGGCCGAATCGGTATTCAAACTGGGCGCGATGCTGGCGCTGGGGGTATTTGTCTGGTTTGGCTTGAAGGGTGTGCAAGCAGCCCCCGTGGCACCCGTCAGCGCGCCTGAGGGCGGCTTCATCCCGCTGGTGATACTTGGCGGACTGGCGATGTTCCTGCTGCCGCATCAGTTCCATATCGGCGTGGTTGAGTGCCGCGATCCCGCCGATGTGCGCACCTCACGCTGGTTGTTCCCCTTGTACCTGCTGTTGATCGCGCTGCCCATCCTGCCCTTGGCACGCGCCGGTACACTGCTGCTGGGTAATAGCGTGCCTTCCGACATGTATACGCTGGCGCTGCCGTTCGCCGCAGGTCACGAAGGCGTCGCCTTGTTCGCTTTCCTCGGTGGCCTGAGTGCGGCCACCGGCATGGTCGTGGTCAGTACGCTCACGCTGAGCCTGATGATCGGCAACCATTGGTTTGCGCCAGGTCTGGTGCGCAGCGCGTGGGCGCGCGCCGGCGGCGGCGACCATCGACGCGAACTGGTGTGGCTGCGACGCGCAGGCATCTGCGTGATCATGTTGCTGGCCTGGGGCTATAGCCGTCTGATTGGCGGTGGCAATGTGCTGGCCGATATCGGTGCGGTGTCGTTCTCGGCGATGGCTACGCTGGTGCCGGTGCTGGCCTTCGCTATCTGGCGTCCGCAGACGCCACCACGTGCCGCCATTGCTGGCGTGGTTGCCAGCTTTGCGACCTGGGCCTGGGTACTGCTGCTGCCATCGCTGCTGGAAAGTGGCGGGCGTACACCGATGTGGCTGCAACAGGGGCCGTTCGGGTGGCAGTGGCTTGCCCCGCAAGGTCTGTTTGGCCTGACCGGCTGGACGCCGCTGGGCCGGGCCGTGGGAGCGAGTCTTTTCGTTGGCACTGCGGTGACCTTGCTGGCGATGGCATGGCGTCGCGACACGCCCGATCGCATCAGCCGCAACCTGGATGCCGATACCCTGCGCAATGCGGGGCGCCGCTTCCTGCCCGACGAGCGCGTGCAACAGCTATTGGCAGACGCGCCGCGCAGCGGTGCGGTGCCAGCTTCGATCGAGGCCAGCATCGAGCGCGAGTTGTCGGCGGTGCTCGGTGCCGCCTCCGCGCGTCTATTGCTGGATGCTGCACGTCGCGAAGGAAATGAGCTGGCGACCGTGGCAGCCATCGTCAGTGAGGCCTCGCAGGATCTGCGTTTCAGCCAGCAGGTGCTGCAGGCCGCGTTGCAGAACATGAGCCAGGGCATCAGCGTGATTGATCGCGAGCAACGGTTGGTGGCATGGAACCGCCCGTATGCGCGCATGTTTGGTTTTCCGGATGAGTTGCTGCAGGTGGGGCGGCCGATCATGGACCTGACCCGCTGGGCGTTGCAGGCGATGCCGGCGCGCGGTGGCGATGAGCGTGCGGTGGACCGGCGTCTGGCCTTCATGCGCGCAGGCACGCCACACCTGACCGAGCGCGTGTTTCCCGATGGCAGCATCGTCGAGATCCGTGGCAATCCGATGCCGGGCGGTGGTTTTGTCGCCACCTTTACCGACGTCACCGAGTTCCGCCGTAGCGAGCGCGAGCTCAAGCGCAGCAACGAGACGCTGGAGCAGCGCGTTGGCGAACGTACCGCTTTGCTGGAATCGGCCAAGCGTGAGGCCGAGCGGGCAAATGATGCCAAGAGCCGCTTTCTGGCTGCGGTGGGACATGACCTGTTGCAGCCGCTCCACGCTGCGCATCTGTTCACCGATACGCTGGCGCAACAGGTGGTGTCCAGCCAGCAGCAACAGGCGGTGGTGCAGATCCGTGGCGCCTTGGATTCGACCACCGATCTATTGACCGGTCTGTTCGACATGTCGCGGCTGGAAGCCGGTGGGCTGGTGCCGCAGCCGCGTGACCTGCCGTTGGCTGAAGTGCTGGACCCCTTGGTCTCGGAGTTCCGTGCACTGGCTACCGCGCGCGGGCTGGCGTTTCACTATGTGCCGACCGGCGCATGGGTGAACAGTGATCCGCAGCTGCTGCGGCGGGTGCTGCAGAACTTCCTGGCCAATGCGGTGCGCTACACAAGCCAGGGTGGTGTGCTGTTGGGCGTACGCCGGGATGGCGAGCGCCTGCGGGTTGAGGTGCACGACACCGGCCCGGGTATTGCCAAGCAAGAACAGCAGCGAATATTCGAGGAGTTCCGGCGCGGCGAGGACAGCAGTGGGCAGGGACTTGGCCTCGGCCTGGCGATCGCAGACCGTATTGCCGGTCTGCTGCATGCACCGCTGCGCCTGCGCAGTGAGAAAGGGCAGGGCACGGTCTTCTCGGTGTCGTTGAAACGCGTGAGCTCGTCGCAGATAGCGAACCAGCCGCGCGCACGCACTGCGGCAACCTCGGGCGGCGTGCCGGTACTGGTGGTTGATAACGATCCTGCCGCCCTACAGGGATTGGCCGGGCTGCTACGCGGTTGGGGCTATGAGGTGGCCGAGGCCTCGGGCGAAGCGCAGGCGGTGGCGGCATTGCAGCAGATGCCTGCGAGTCTGTGGTTGTTCGACTACAACCTGGACGATGGCGATACCGGCACTGCATTGCAGCTGCGGTTGGGCGAACGCTTTGGCGCGCGACCTACGTTGATCCTCAGTGCCGATGACAGTCTGGCGACGCGGCGCGAAGTGTTGGAGCAGGGACTGACGCTATTGCACAAGCCGGTGCGGCCGCTGGCATTGAAGTCGATCCTGGATCGACTGTTGGCGGCGGATGCGTTGCGGCCCGGGACCGGTGGCAGGGAATAGGGACAGTGTTATCGGTGGGAGTTGGTAGCCCGGGTACGCGCAGCGCCCCCCGGGCGTTACGCAAGGAGCCCCCGGTGCGCGGCGCGTAGCCGGGCGAAGGCGGTCGGGGAAATTGGGGGTGAGGAACTCCGGATCGAGGGTTTTTCGCAATAACCC
>NZ_JBXFWF010000054.1:0-35450 GCF_056854515.1 Stenotrophomonas sp. STEN063 | reverse complement strand
GCTTTTTACAACAACCAGCGCCTACACTCGGCACTGGGTTATCGAACACCAGCAGAATTCGAGCGCACCTGCCCTTGACCAACAGGTGTCCACTTTTTCGAAGGAAGTCCCACCCGCTTCGCGGGTCGGCTTAATTCAGGCGTTAGGCCTTATGAGACAGCGCATAGTGTTCGTAGATGTTGATGACACGTTGGTCCGCTCTTTTGGCACCAAGCGCATTCCTATGCCGTCTGCTATAGCTCATGTTCACGAGTTGCACCAACAAGGATTTGCGCTATACCTGTGGAGCTCTGGCGGCGCGGACTATGCTCGTTCCTCTGCAGCAGAGCTAGGCATTGAGCATTGCTTCGTAGCCTTCTTGCCTAAGCCGGATGCATACATAGATGATCAGCCGGTACACGAGTGGCGCTACTGTCAGCATGTGCTTCCAGGTAATTCGATTGAGGCCTAACAGTTCATTCAAGCCGAACCCGCTGCGCGGGTCGGCTTAATTCCGGAGTTAGGCGGCGGTGTGTTGGGTTGGCTGGCCCTTCTCGTTTCGGCAGCAACATCGGCAAGTTACCTGTCGGCTCCGGGTAACAGTTCCAATTGTTCCTGGCAGCGGCAAGCCAGCCACTTCGCCTTACGCTTCACTGCCTCACCGCAATCATTTCTTCGCACTTCGGCGGCAACGTTCGGTAAAGTTTCCCGGGCAAGCTCCATCCCGCGAGCTGTGGCATGATCGGTTCGCGTTGGGTTGCACAGGCAAGGCAGCATTGGCCCGGGGAGCGGCAAGGGCCACAGCCGCCTAACAGTTCATTCAAGCCGACGCCGCTACGCGGCGCGGCTTAATTCCAGAGTTAGGCGCACATGGCAAGTGATCAGCTGTTTGAAGTTCTTGAGACGGTTACGGACGAGCCCTCATTTGTCCGGTTTGTCGAGCTGCTAGTCGCAGATCGCCAGTCCGCAGACTCGCTCGCGCTGACTGTGGATGGGTTCCGGGGAGACTGGGCCAATCAAACCATCGCGGACTTCCTGGAGGCCGCATCAGCATGGGCCAAAGACTCCGCTTTCGGTGAGCGGCCAGGTCCCAAGCCCAACAATCCTTGGCAGCTGTTTGCAACTTTCCTATGGGCTGGGCGTGGCTACGAGTAGTGCGCCTAACAGTTCATTCAAGCCGACGCCGCTTCGCGGCGCGGCTTAATTCCAGAGTTAGGCGCCATATCGCGTGCCCCGGAGCTGAGAGACAATCGATGAGTCAAATGCCTTCACCTGAGGCGCTGGAAATTCAGCTGACCCCTGACGAGCTCAGGTATCTTCTCTCCTGTGGCACGGCGCTGCTCCAGCACATTCCCGAAAGCTCGCTACCAACCTATTGCCACTTTTCCAAGCCACAGATAGCCGAGTTCTCAAGCCGCATCCGGAGAATCATGGATGAGCACGGCTTGGACATGTAGGGCGGCACCAGCTGCTCCGGCGTGCTGGCTGGCGCCTAACAGTTCATTCAAGCCGAAGCGGCTTCGCGGTTCGGCTCAATTCAGGCGTTAGGCGCGATGACCACTGCTACGCAAAGAGAAATGCGGAAGTCCGACCTAGCCGTTCTGGCAGCACTTGTAGCCCTCGCCATCGCAGGAATTTTATTTAGGGATGCAATTGGGCTGATTGGATTCCTTGTTCTTCTAGTCGCCGCGCTGATACAACTAGTACGAGTCCTTTTCTTCATGGGAAGCCGAAAGAAGCTCAAGGATTTATGGGAGGCGCTTCGAGATGCAATCTGGGGACTTTGAATTCACAGCCAGCATGGCTTTCGCGCCTGACAGTTCATTCAAGCCGAACCCGCTTCGCGGCGCGGCTTAATTCCAGAGTTAGAGGGCAGAGATAGTGCGTCGCAAGATCATTCAGGACTTCGCCAACACTCTTTGCCAAATGCTCGTCGGCTGGCGTATGGGCGACGATCTTGAGGCACTTGCAGGGCTACCTGACGGCACCCTTCTTGTCGATGTTCTTGCAGGCACTGCATCTCACGACATCGCGGGCAACATCCAACTCCGCGTCGCTGGCGAGCTACAGTCTTGGCTCCCATCGACTAAGCATCAACCGAATACCGGCTCATTCCATTTCATCTGCAACGGTCGCGGCGGAGATCCGCACAGATCGTCTGGATACGAATCGTGCACGTATCGTCTCCTTTGACTTTTCAGTTCACTCTGCAATTTCCACAGACGAGTCCAGTTATACGAGCGAGCTGCAGGAGGTTCACCGCTGGCACTCGCGACTACCCTCTAACAATTAGTTCAAGCCGACCCCGCCACGCGGGTCGGCTTAACTCCGGAGTCAGGCCGCGCATGAAAAGCTCTGCAATCGAGATGTTCGATTCTTCGGTACACCGAAACCACATGCCTGACGTCCCAGCGCCCGAGCCTGCTCGAGAGGTACTTGTTATTGCAATCGCCAAGTTCAGGCTAGAGTTCTTATCAAATGCTCAGCTTGAGGCTGCGATCGCCTACTTCCGGAAGCCCTCCAACTCTACGCGCCAGTGTTCTGCTGGCGGTGACCACTGGGAATTTCAGCCTTGGCAAAGCCGGCTACCCGCCGGTATCAACAATGCACACAACCGGCCAAAGGTGCTCGCAGCGTTGGTCGCAGCCAGACCCTTGGCAAATGCTCGCCTGCCGTAGGCATGCGCCGCGGCCTAACAGCTCATTCAAGCCGGCGCTGCTATGCGGCGCGGCTCAATTCCGCAGTTAAGGCACCATGAGAATCCTCATCCATCTGACTTTTCTTTCTCTGCTCATCTCCAGCCATTGCATGGCTCAGTCCATGGCAGAACAACAGGACGCTCGCGTCATAGAGAACCTGGTTTCTGCCGGATCGAACGTTTCAAAGCCGCATAACATTGATTTCTTCATGTTCGTACCAACCGAAAGAAGAGCCAAGGCTGCGGCTGCGGATATGGAGCAACTCGGCTACACCATCAGTTCGATAGATCACGTGACCGGAGAGTCTCAATGGCAAATTCATGCTACCCGTGAGATGGTGCCACAGTTGGATGCAATGACCGCGACGACACGTGCTCTTGAGGCAGTAGCGACCAAGCATGGAGGTGACTACGATGGCTGGGGCACGGGCGTAGTGAAATAGCGCCCTAACAGTTCATTCAAGCCGAACTCGCCTCGCGAATCGGCTTAATTCCAGAGTTAGACCACGGGAGCAGCATGGCTACTGACCAAGACTTCATCGAGTACGTCACGGAGCAAGCTGGCCTGGGCAGTCGCCTCACATCCAAAAAGATGTTCGGTGAGTACGCGCTCTACCTGGACGGAAAAGTGGTCGCTTTTGCTTGTGACAACAGTCTCTTCATCAAACCCTCGGCTGCGGCCGCCGCGCTGGCACCAAGCCTGCCGCAGCGGCCACCGTATCCAGGTGCAAAGGACTATCCTGTAGCCGATGAGGTGCTGGACGACACCGATGCGCTACGGCACCTCATTACAGAGACCGCCAAGCTCATGCCGGCGCCAAAACCTGCCAAACCACGGAAAACAACAGCCGGCAGCAGGCGCAGTCGCAAGGCCGTGCCCTAACAATCATTCAAACTGAATCAGCTCCGCGGCACGGCTTGATTCAGGTGTTAGGCGGCACAACAACCAGTAGCGCATTCCAATGAACCCGCAAAAGTCTCAACCATCACTTCAAGGTTCCTGCCATTGCGGATCAGTGCGCCTTGCTTTGCCTGCCGCACCCGAGACGGCAACGAGCTGTAACTGCTCGTTATGCAGGCGCACAGGAGGACTGTGGGCCTTCTACGAGCTTGGCTCGGTTTCCATCCAAGGCCACCCGGAGAACACGGAAAGCTACATCTGGGGCGATCGGACCCTGACGAATTATCGGTGCAGGACTTGCGGCATCTCCACCCACTGGGAGCCAATTGAACCGACGCCGGGTGCTCGCCACGGGGTGAACCTGCGGAACTTCGAGGCTGAGCTCTTGGGGTCGGTCACAGTCAGGCGCTTCGATGGCGCAGACACGTGGGAGTTCCTGGATTGAGCACTTCCCACTTTCCACGTTGGGCGCACGTAAGTTCGCAGGTGCCGCCTAACAATTCATTCAAACCGACGCCGCTTCGCGGCGCGGCCTAACTCAGAGCGTCAGGCAGCAGGAGATGGTTGATGGCACTTCTTGATCTACTGGAACTCGGACAGATCTTCCTGTCTTGGCGCCTTTATGTCGGCCTCGCAGTCACTGTTGTTCTCGGCGTCGCTGCCTTCTCTTTTGTTCCTTTGGATGCCGCGGGTTGGGTTGCTTGGGCCGTTTGCGTGCCAATTGGGCTGATTGGGATTATTCTCAGCTTTGTGTGGCAAGTGAGTTCTGACTCCAGCAAGTAGGCTCAGCAGGTCTTCACCGCCAACTGCCTGACAGTTCGTTCAAGCCGACGCCGCTACGCGCCGCAGCTTAATCCCAGAGTCGGGCCTCCCGTGAAGAATACAAATGACTGAACTGACGTTCCGCTTGCTCGTACTGCTAACTATCCTTGTCACGGTTGGCGGCATCGTGGCTGATGAGCTTGGTGCCAGGTCGCTTCCGAAGCTGCTTCGCGAAGAACGGCTCAAGATCAAGGAGCGTGTTGTTGCATCCAGTAAAGCTCACCCTTTCCATGGTGCCCTGCGCATCGTGTTGGTTGTCGGCTATCTTGCCTCGCTCATGGCCATTGCCTTTTTCCTCCCGTACAGCCCGTGGGCATATCTGCTCTTCACCTTGGGCTGGAGTGCATTGACGGTTCTTGATGCGCCTCATGTCATTTCCCGCCCGTCGTCACTGTTCTACGAAGCATCATTACTCCTAAACGGCGCCATCCTTGCTCTCTGTTTCTACTCACCGCTGTCGAGCAAATTCAGCTAGGCTGGCGCCGGATGAAGCCTGGAAGTTCATGCAAGCCGATTCCGTTTCGCAGATGTACGGAACTCCGGAGTCAAGCGGTTCACTGGATGTTTACAAAGGACGTAATTCCAATGATTGAGAAGCGAATCTACAGATTGTTGCCCATGGCCTTGCTTTTGGTATGCATGGGCATCTGGTCCACCAGAGCATCACTGTTTGAAATCTATGATGCCGCTGTGGAAGAGAACGCACAGCTCGATACAGCGCATCCAGCATCAACGTAAGCTGGTGATGCTGCCATCACGGCAGCCTGACAGCGAATCCAGGCCGAAATCGCTTTGCGGTTCGGCTTGACTACTCCCGAGTTTCGCGTGCAAAGGAGTCCTATGGACACACTGCTGACACCTATACTGATTGCAGGCATCTCTGGCGGGGTGGCAGTGCTACTTCTGGCACTCTTGCTTCCCCGCAAGTCGTGTCCAAAGTGCGAAGCGCCTTTGCCAAGGTTCCGAAAACCATCCAGCATGCGTGAAGCCCTGTTGGGAGGCTGGTGCTGCCCGACGTGCGGCGAGAGGGTTGCACGTGATGGGTCGCCTGGCCCAAGGATATTCGATAACAGGTTCGCCCGCGGCCTGACCTTTCATTGAAGCCGACCCGCTTCCTAACTCGGTACAGCCCAAGAGTTACGCGTCATGAAGCGCTCCATCGTACTCATCGCTGCTCTTCTCACAAGTCCAGCGCTTGCTGATACTCCATTGCCTACGCCAGAAAAGTTCACAACCTGCTCCGCTACCCGGAAGCTCTGCGCTACGTCCGACCCAGCCAGCAACACAACGCTTGTGTTTCCGCAGGTCTCAGGACAGGACTCCTGGCAGATACCCGGATGGCATCGCTGGCTTTTCCTCTCAGATGTCGGAGAGTCAGTGGTCGTTGGCTACAGCGGCATGAACCTCGTTCCGGTAGAAGTGACACTGGACGAGCCAGTTCTGTTTTTCTACAACCGCAACCGACTTGTTCGCACCATCAAGCTTGACCAGCTCTACCGGCACAAGTCGCAACTCCTGCGCACCGTGTCGCACCTTGCCTGGGTGCACAACATCGGCTTCAACAGCACCAACCAGTTCGTGGTGGAACTGGTCAATGGGGACAAGCTTGCGTTCAATCCCCGAACCGGTAGCCGCGAGCCTATTCGGCCGGACGGGTCGTAGTGCGACCTTCAAGCTGTCACTTCTTGCCGCCGCGCTGCTCCAGGGTCCGCCGACGGTGTTGTCCCGCCTCTGCGCCTTCTTCTTTCGTAGCAAGGTCGACTGGCTGCCCGGCGGCTCCGGGCAGCAGGTTCAACTGATCCAGACGTCGGCAAGTTTGTCCCTCGCCCTATATCTCCCCGCCCTTCCGCTATCCCTGCTCGCGCTCTGCCTGCGACGTTCGGCAAGCCTTCCCGGGTGAACTCCTTCCTGCCGCCATGGCATCATCGGCACGTGTCAGGTTGCCCAAGCGAGGCGGCGCTGGCCATGCGCTCAGCTGGTGACCGACGCCACCTGATAGGGATTGGACAATCAAGGAGAGACAATGTCAGCCGCCCTGGAACGAGAAAAACAGGCGCGTGATGCAATCGAGCAGGCTTTCGGTACCGAGGCCGGAGAGGACAGCATCACTCTGTTCATTGAGCATCACCTCGCTGAGCTCCCTGGAACCTATTGGCAGCAACACCTCAAGTCAGAGACTCCCGAGGCATCCACCGTGATTGGCCTTCTGGTACTTGGCTCATCCTGGGGTGACGATGACATTGAGTACTTCGACTTTACGCTCCCCGATGACGTGACAAATTACGTCATTTCCGTGCATTTCGATGAGAGCGGTAATATCGATGGCATCTCGATGGAGAGTTGATCAACAGTTCTTTCCGAACAATTCATCCAGGCCGAATCCGATATGCGGCTCGGCGTCCTTATGGAGTCAGGTGTTTGCATGATTGATATCGCAAGTCTGGAAACCATGTTCTCGAACATCCAGAAATCAACGGACTGGAACATCGATGGCCCAATGCTTTGGGGCTATTTCTTCACTGACGCATCGGCCGATAAACTGCGCACACTCGCCAGCGAGCTTGATCAGCAAGGCTATCGATTTGTTGAAATGTTCATTCCGGAGCTTGACGAAGGCGAGGATGAATACTATTTCCTGCATGTGGAAAAGCTGGAGCCACACTCGGTCCTCTCGCTGCACCAAAGAAATCAAGAGCTCTATGCGCTTGCTGACAAGTTCGGCGTTGATACTTATGACGGCATGGATGTTGGGCCGGCAACGACCTGACAGTGGACACAAACCGAGGCCTTTCCACAGCCTGTGTCGAGGCATGCTTTGAAAGAAAGAAAAGATCACGGGGCTTTCCTGCATGGCTAGCAGTAGAAATTTTTTCCTTGTACTTCTCCTGATATTTGCGGCAATCAATCTCGTAGATTTCGTCTTCTACGGACAAAGCCTTCGCAACCTTTTGGGAGCAGCTGGTTTCGCCCTTATGGCGTATGGATGGCACAAGCATATTCGCCTCATATCAATCGCGGGAGCTGTACTCGCCCTGGGCGCAATCGTCGCCAAATACTTGGCATAGTACCAATGCGGCGTTCAAATCGAATTCCGCTCTCCCCAGCAGCCTACCGGACTACCGCTCTCTGGAGTTTTTCGGTGAGACATCCATGGATTGCGCCCAGTGGGAACGAGCTCTTGTTTCCGGTCATCCCCATGGAGAGTTCCTCACCATGCATCCCGACGAACCGCTCCGGCACCCATCTCACTATCCACCCACTGGCCGCTGGAAACGCTTTTTCATAGGGGTGAGATGGATAGGTCCCGACCTGTCTTTTTTCAGGGCTCTTCGCTCCAACCAGGCATCTCGCGCCTCGAGCTCCATGGATACCTGGGGTGGCGGCGATCGCCAAGCGCTGGCCGCCGCTGTCGGCGTTGTTCTCTCCCGGCATTGCCGGTGGCCAACGCCCTATTTTCTTCCGGGAGATTCGCTGTTGGTCATTGCAGGTGGCCCGAGCTTCGCGGCGACCGATGACGCGGACATAGAAGACGCAATCCGAGCTATGGAGGAGATCGCGGACGTAAAGTTGGAAACCGCCTTCTGGGAAGCCTGCGGGTCCGGCACCATTGGTGCGTTGGTGGATCACTTGCTGACGACAGCGGGTCCAGACAGTACATTCAAGGCGCACTCGCTTCGAGCACCTGATCAACCAAAGAAGCAGATGGCCAAATGAAAATCCTGCATGCTTTCGCAATCCTTCTGTTTCTGGCCGCACTCTGCCTTTACGTTGCTTCATCCAGCACAGGCGCATGGTTCCTGGGCGGCATTGGCATAACGCTGGAGATCGCTGCGTGGGTTATCGCACTGAAATCCAAAGAACAAACCACGCCCGATAGCAGTTCCAGTTGATAGTATCTTCCCTGCCCGCAATGGCCGGGCATTCAGTGTCCCCAGTACCAGGAAGCCTTCCACCTCGCAGTCCATTCACACCGGGTTGGCTTCGCGGGCCGGATCACTCCAAAGCAGGAATTCATGCTCAAGAAACTATTGTTCGTAGCCGTTGTGCTGGTGCTGGCCTTGGCCCAAGGTTACTTCATTTACGCCGTACAACACGGCGCCATTGATGCGTTCACTGGCGCGTGGAGCAGCTTCAACGTCGCTCAATCAGGCTACTCCCAGTTTGTATTTCGCAGTATCAAATGGTGGTGGGCGTTGCCCGCAATCTGTCTGCTTCTTGTTGGCTTCGTTACATGGAGGCCTACAGTTTTCCGCGTCATCCTTGCAGTTTCTTTCAGCCTCCTCGGTACCATCGCGTTGTACTGGTCTGCGTACGCACCTTCGCTGTTCATCCAGATATGAGGCCTGGCAGCTCACTTCACCCGATTCCGCTTCGGCAGCAGATCGGGACGGTTTCGCGCACTACGGGATCCTTCCACATTCGATGGCCTGAAAGGTTGCTCGTCGTACCAGCACTACGGCTTGTCGTGCTTGCCTATAACGCATAAGTTCCCGTGATCCATGCAAACCGCATGTGCCACCGAGCTATGACTGGCCAACCCCAGTAGAGGACACCACGGTTCTGCTGCACGGCGCGCCCTCTTGCAGCATTCCGGGCATTGGACCGATAACATGCTGTCCCACCTCCCCGCGAAGCAGCCCCCCCCCTGATCACCGTTGGAGAACAAGCATGAAGCGCGTAACCGGCATCGGCGGCATCTTCTTCAAGTCGAACGATCCAAAATCGCTATCCGCGTGGTATTGCGAGCACCTGGGCCTGGATGTAAGCGACTGGGGCGGTGCGGTGTTTCAGTGGGGCGGCGCTGACAGCCCGGCGGGCGCGACGATCTGGAGCCCGTTTGCCGCAGACACCACCTACATGGCGCCTTCCACTGCGTCTTTCATGATCAACTTCCGCGTGGACGACCTGGATGCCTTGCTCGCTGCACTGCGCAACGAGGGCTGCAATGTCGTGGGTGAACCGCAGCGCTCCGAGCAAGGGAAGTTTGGCTGGGTGATGGATCCAGAGGGCAACAAGATCGAGCTGTGGGAACCGCCTGCCGGGCAGTGAGCACTACCAGCGGCGTTTGATCGCATGCGGCGGGTTGGCGCGAGGGGATGCTGCGCGCGCGGATAGCGCCGACCACAGGACATCAACACGTTGCGACTATTCGCCCTCCAGCCCGCTGCTCAAACGCTTGACTCAGCTGATGCCACACGCCGCGCACTACCGCCAAGTGAGCGCAGATGCTTACATGCCGCGTCTGTGCCAGCTCATGCCCAGTGGTAACAAGGTGACATCGAAAAACTCTCGTATCCTCTCAGCACCAAAGACGGCGACATTGATTGCGGGTTTCAACGCGGCGCCCCCCAGCACGCTTCATCGCTGCAACGCTGCCTTGGTCCATGCACGCGCGTCAGTTGTGAAGGCTACAGGAGAGCGTCATGGACGACGGGCACCGCCCCCGCAAAACCGGATGCGTTGACTTCTGGCATTTCGATACAAGAGAAAAGTGCGAAGCAGCGGTGCGACGACTTGAACTGGCTTTCCTGCATTTGCTTCCGGAAGAACTTGGTGGTGATTGCGATGCGGACAACATGGTGTTTGTGCCAACCTGGGTTGCGGAGCAGAAGCGCAGGATCGATACCAGCGCAGTGTTGCCCCTGATGCGCGCAGGCAAGCTGAGCCGCTATGCAGCCAGTCCCACCTATCGCGGCAGGAGCTTCATCCCAGCGGAGATCACGATACATGCGTATGACCCGGCGGGTTTCGCAACCACCATCGACATCTGGTAGTTGCATCGCTGCTGCTGCCGCAACTATCGAATGAGTCGCTTGGGCGGCTGCCCAACGATCAGCGCAGCGATGCAGGAGCACGCGCCTGGTTCGATCATCGGCTTTCGCAGGGCTGGCTGACTATCTTCCAGCAGTTTCTGGACTCTCAGATCTTTGCGGGACTCGGTTTTATCGCCGTATCCACGTCGATGGTGCTCCATCCTTCAGCGGTAAATGCGGTGCCACTCTCGACAAGGACGTGGGAGTGGCATCGCACCCGATGCCGATCAAGGTGCTTGCGAACCAGGTCTTGTCGCCTATCGCACCACATCTCGGCAAAGCGGATCCGCCGACAATGCGGGTTGAACGCATTCACCGCAGCTCAACCTACCTGGCGCCATTGCCCCGGCTGAAGTCCTTCCAGGGCATAGGGCCCCATCACCGCCCGCACCAAGCGCAGCGTCGGCGAGCCAACCGCGGCCGTCATGCGCCGCACCTGGCGGTTGCGGCCTTCGCGCAGGGTGATTGCCAGCCAGCTGTCCGGCACGGTCTTGCGGAAACGTACGGGCGGATTGCGCTCCCACAGGCTGGGCGCAGCAGCCAGCAATTCAACGCGCGCAGGCAGGGTTGGTCCGTCGTTGAGCTGCACGCCATCACGCAGTGCCTGCAGCTTCTCCTCGGTTGGCACGCCTTCAACCTGCACCCAATAGGTTTTGGGCTGCTTGTGGCGTGGGTCGGTCAGACGATGGGCGAGGTTGCCATCATCGGTAAGCAGCAGCAGGCCTTCGCTGTCGTAGTCCAGGCGGCCCGCTGCATACACGTTCGGCGGCAGGCCAAAGCCGGCCAGGGTGGCGCGCGGCGGCTGGCTGCGGTCGGTGAACTGACACAGCACGTTGAAGGGTTTGTTGAAAGCGATGAGCATGTATTGCGGGTATTCGGGAGGTAGATTGAAGAGGCATTGCTGGTTGCGCGCGACGATATTCCGTCGCGCGCCTGATTGAGGGCCGTGCGGCCACCAGCAAGGCCGCACATTGTCTCACCCTCCCCTCTCCACGCCCTACTCCTGCGCAGTTACTGCTTCACGAAGCGCAGCGTCATGCGGTCGCTTTCACCGATGGCCTTGTACTTGGCGGCATCTGCAGCATCGTGGCTGTTGGACGGCGGCAGCGTCCACACGCCTTTGGGGTAGTCCTTGGTATCGCGCGGGTTGGCATTGACCTCGCTGCTGCCAGCCAGCTTGAAGCCGGCGGCCTCGGCCATGGCGATTATCTGCGCCTGACCAACATAGCCGCTGCCGTCATCGGCCGGCACGTCAGCCTTGGCACGGTGCTCGACCACACCCAGGGTGCCGCCTGGCTTGAGCACGTCAAAGAAGGCCTTGAACATGCCTTCAGCCTGCCCGGAGGAACGCCAGTTGTGGACATTGCGGAAGGTCAGCACCAGGTCCGCCGAGCCCGGTGCGCCCAGCACCGGGGCCGCCGGGTCGTAGGCGACCTCGGTGGCGCGGTCGAACTGGGCCGGGGACGCGGCGAACTTCTTGCTCAGGCCATCGCGCGAGCGCTGCTGGTAATCGCGACCGCCACCAGCGGGCAATGCGCCCGGATCAACCACCGCAGCAACGTACTTGCCGCCATCGCGCAGATAGGGTGCAAGAATTTCGGAATACCAGCCGCCGCCGGGTGTAATTTCGATGACCGTCTGCGTCGGTTGCAGACCAAAGAACGCAAGCGTCTGTGCCGGATGACGGTATTCGTCGCGCAGCACATTGGCCGGCGTGCGCCAGCTGCCTGCAATGGCAGCCTGCAGCTGCGGCGACACCTGTGCGTCAGCAGTGCTGGCAGCGGCTTCATGGGCCAGCGCAGTGCCGGCAGACAGGGTGCTGGCAAGCGCCAGCAGACAGGCACACAGCAGCGGGGCAGGCTTCTTCATGCGGAATTCCGTCGATTGAAACCGCGAGCCTAGCACGCGGCTGCAAGTGCAATGCAGCATGCAAATGTTCATATCCCGTTAGCGTGAGAGCGGCGCACGGAACGCTGTATTCACGACCTTGCCACGGAATTGGAACGCATGCCGTCTATGCTGTTGAACTGAACAACAAAGGAGCAACGCATGCCCCAGTCACGCGAACTTGGCCGCTCGGGTCTCCATGTCAGCCCCATCGCTTTTGGTGGCAACGTTTTCGGCTGGAGTGCCGATGAGAAGACATCCTTTGGCCTGCTCGATGCCTTCGTCGAAGCCGGCTTCAACCTGATCGATACCGCCGATGTCTATCCGGCATGGGTGCCGGGCAACCGCGGCGGCGAATCGGAGACCATCATCGGCCGCTGGCTGCAGCGCAGCGGCAAGCGCGACAAGGTGGTGATCGCCACCAAGGTTGCGAAGTGGGCCGAGCATCCGGGCCTGTCGGCTGACAACATCAATGAAGCGGTCGAGGATTCGCTGCGTCGGCTGCAGACCGATGTGATCGATCTGTACCAGGCGCATGAAGACGATGAGTCGGTGCCGCTGGAAGAAAGCCTGGGCGCGTTCGCGCGGTTGATCGAGGCGGGCAAGGTGCGCGCGATTGGTGCATCCAACTACAGCGCCGAGCGCCTGCGTGATGCGCTCAAGGTGTCCGCCGACTATCACCTGCCGCGCTACGAAACCCTGCAGCCCGAATACAACCTCTACGACCGCAGTGGCTACGAGGCGGAGCTGGAGCCGCTGGCGCGCGAACACGGCATCGGCGTGATCAGCTATTACTCGCTGGCCAGTGGCTTTCTCACTGGCAAGTACCGCAGCGCCGATGACGTAGGCAAGAGCGCCGCACGCGGCGCGAAGGTCGCCGATCGCTACCTCAACCCGCGTGGCCTGCGCATTCTGCAGGCGCTGGATGATGTAGCCGCCAGCCACAAGGCGACGCCGGCACAGGTGGCGTTGGCATGGCTGATCGCACGCCCTGGCATCACTGCGCCCATCGTCAGTGCCACCAGCGTGCAGCAGCTGCAGGAAGTGCTGGCTGCAGCGCAGCTTGGCTTGAGCCCAGCGCAGGTCGCACAGTTGGATGCAGCCAGCGCGGAAAGCTGAATTGGGCGAGTTGCGCACCCCCTGCTCGCGTCGTAGCATCGGCCGAACAGGGGGTAGACCGCGAACGGAGTGCTACCCATGCAGACCGCACCTACAGCCCAGCGCAGCATCGATCGCCACGCCGAACTGACTTACTGGCGCGGCGTGCATGCCATCGGCCATCTTGGCCAACACGATTTCGACCACTACCAGCGCCTGCTGGAAATGGGCTACGACGTCTATCAGGCGTATCCACGCGCCAACGAAGAACAGCTCTACAAAGTGCTGCAGGACAGCTACCACCGGCATAGCCCGGCGCTGGCGGTTTCCTGGGACGAGGCGCGTTGGCTGGTGCGCCATGCCTGGCATCATGCTCAGCAGCATTGAAGGTCTTTGTGGTCGGCTTTTGTAGGAGCGGCGTGAGCCGCGAAGCTACTGCAACGTCAGAAGCTGAAGAGCTTACCCCTCCCCAACCCTCCCCTTGGCTTCGCCAAAGGGAGGGAGCGAAAGCACGCCGCTCCTACAAAGGACGGCACCATCGCCTCTGGCAGGTACTGGCGTTGTTGTGGGAGCGGCGTCAGCCGCGAAGCTAATGCAGCGTCGGAAGCTGAAGAGCCTACCCCTCCCCAACCCTCCCCTTGGCTTCGCCAAAGGGAGGGAGCGAAAGCACGCCGCTACCCGCCGTACCCGTGGTGCCGAGCCATGCTCGGCAGGAGCCTTCCCGGCAGCCTCGAACGACGATAACCGCCACACCCGAAGTTCATCGGATCACATGCATGCCATTGGTTTCGACGATGTCTGCTTCGCGGCTTACGCCGCTCCCACAACCGGCTGCGTCATTGCTTCAGCGAGGTAGTCGAGGAAGGAGCTGATGCGCGCTGATACGGCGGTGTTGCGGTAATACACGGCGTGGATCGGTTGGCGCGCATCCAAGGTCAGTTTCGGCAACACCTGCACCAGCTCGCCACGCGCACGCGCCGCTTCGGTGAGGAAGTCGGACAGGCAGACGATGCCCACGCCCTCCAGGGCCAACCGGTGCAGGATCTCGCCGCTGGATACCGCCAATGCGGGTCGCACGTGCAGGCGCTCGCCGTCGTCACCCTGCAATGGCCAATGATTCAGCGAATCCGGTTCGTTGAAGCCCAGCAAGGTGTGCCCCTGCAGCTGCGCCACGTTCTTCGGTGTGCCGTGCTGCTGCAGGTAGGCCGGGCTGGCCAGTACACGCAGGCGGCTGTGACCCAGGGGCCGGGCATGCAGGGTGGAGTCCGCCAGCGGGCCAATGCGGATCGCCACGTCGGTGCGCCGTTCCAGCAGGTCGATGTAGCGCTCGCTGCTGTTGAGCTCCAGCGCCACCTGCGGGAAGCGCGCGCGGTAGCCCGCCACCAGCGGCGCGATCACGTGCAGCATGAACGGCATCGCCGCATCCACCCGCAACCGCCCGGACGGCGTGCCCCGGCGTGCGGCGATCTGCTCTTCGGCGGCATCCACCGAGGCGACGATGGCGCGGGCCTGGGCCAGGAAGGTCTCGCCTTCGTCGGTGAGCTGCAGGCGGCGGGTGGTGCGGGTCAGCAAGGTGGTGCCGAGCTTCTCTTCCAGCCGTCCCAGCGCGCGGCTGACGCCCGAGGTGGTCTGGCCCAACTGCTCGGCCGCAGCGGTGATCGAGCCGGTGTCGATTACCGCGATGAAGGCCTGCATTTCATCCAGGGTGGTTTTCATCGGGGCAGCCAGATGATGATGGAATATTATTGACTTTAAATCAATAGTAATTGGCGGGAAACCGCATTTTTCGGCAAGAGTGACGCGTTCACACTGCGCAGCCCTTTCCGAGGATTCGCCCATGTCACGCGGTATTCCCCTTGCCTTGCTGGCGCTGACGCTGGGTGCGTTCGCCATCGGCACCACCGAATTCGTCATCGTCGGCTTGATCCCGACCATTGCCGCCGACCTGCATGTCAGCCTGCCCTCGGCCGGCCTGCTGGTTTCCCTGTATGCGCTGGGCGTTGCGGTCGGTGCGCCGGTACTCACCGCTCTGACCGGACGGATACCGCGCAAGGCCTTGCTGGTCGCGCTGATGCTGCTGTTCACCGTCGGCAACCTGATCGCGTGGATGGCACCCGGCTATGGCTCGCTGATCGTGGCGCGGGTGTTGACCGGCTTGGCACACGGCGTGTTCTTCTCGATCGGCTCGATCATCGCCACCTCGGTGGTGCCCAAGGACAAGGCTGCCAGTGCGATCGCGATCATGTTCACCGGGCTGACGGTGGCGCTGGTGACCGGCGTGCCGCTGGGCACCTTCATCGGCCAGCACCTGGGCTGGCGCGCGACCTTCCTCGCCGTCGCTGCCTTGGGCGTGATCGCCCTACTCGGCAGCCTGCTGTTCGTGCCGCGCGACCTGCCGCGCAGCGCGCCGGCCACGTTCGGCCAGCAGTTCGCGGTGCTGGCGCAGCCGCGCCTGTTGCTGGTCTATGCAATGACCGCGCTGGGCTATGGCGGCACCTTCCTGTCCTTCACCTTCCTCGCCTCGATCCTGCAGGACGTCAGCGGCTTCTCGGCCAATGCGGTGAGCGCGGTGTTGCTGGTCTACGGCGTATCGGTGGCCATAGGCAATCTGTGGGGCGGGCGACTGGCTGACCGTCGCGGTCCGATTCCTGCATTGACCTTGATCTTCGGCCTGCTCGCGCTGGTGTTGCTGGTGCTCACCTTCACCGCCTACAACCGCTGGCTGGTGCTGCTGACCGTGCTGGCGTTGGGTGCGGTGGCATTTGGCAATGTGCCGGGCCTGCAGGTGTACGTGGTCAAGCAGGCACAGCGCTTCGTGCCGCAGGCAACCGATGTCGCCTCCGGCCTGAACATCGCCGCCTTCAACATCGGCATCGCACTGGGTGCCTCACTCGGCGGCCTGGTGGTCGATCACATCGGCCTGATGCACACGCCGTGGATTGGCGCGCTGGTGGTGTTGGCTGCGCTGGCACTGACCGTACTGAGCGGCCGGCTGGATCGCCGCGATGGGTTGGATGTGCGCGCCAACGGCATTGCCGTCAGCGCGCATTGACGGAACACGCTGTTACTTCCCCTTGGGTTTTTGTTCGCGCTGCACGGCGTAGCCTGTAAGCGCGAATTTATGGAGATTTGAATGACTATTCCCGCTATCGGCCTTGGCACCTATCGCCTCAAGGATCAGGTACTCACCGACTCCGTGCACAACGCACTGGACCTTGGCTACCGTGCTTTCGACACTGCGCAGATTTACGAGAACGAAGCCGATCTGGGTGCGGCAATCGCCAGCGGCACGGTGCCGCGCGAGCAGCTGTTCCTGACCACCAAGATCTGGATCAGCAACTTCCACCACGATGACCTGCTGGCCAGCCTGCGCGAGAGCCTGCGCAAGCTGCGCACCGATCACGTCGACCTGACGCTGATCCATTGGCCCTCGCCCAAGGACGAAGTGCCGATGGCCGAGTTCCTCGGTGCATTGCGTGAAGCCAAGGCGTTGGGTTTGACCAAGGCGATTGGTGTTTCCAACTTCACCATCGACCTGACCCGCCAGGCCATCGCCATCCTCGGCGCCGATGCCATCGCCACCAACCAGATCGAAGTGCATCCCTATCTGCAGAACCGTGCATTGATCGCCTACCTGCGCGAGCAGGGCATCCATGTCACCGCGTTCATGAGTCTGGCCTATGGCGCGGTGCTGAAGGACCCGGTGATCCAGGCCATTGCCGACAAGCACCAGGCAAGCACCGCACAGGTCGCGTTGGCATGGGCGCTGCAGCAGGGCTATGCGGTGATTCCGTCGTCGACCAAGCGCGAAAACCTTGCCGGCAACCTGCAGGCGGCGCAGCTGCGGCTGGATGCCGAGGACATGGCGCGGATCGCGGAGCTGGATCGGGGTGAGCGTGTAGCCAATCCGGGTATTGCGCCGGCTTGGGATTGAAGCGCGGTTGCTGAGTAAAGCCATGGCGGGCTGGTGCTACCTGCCCGCCATCGGTCGATGATGCTGCGATTGTGGCGCAACTAGCGGATACGCGGCGCCAAGCCCTCAACCAGCGTTTCCAGCAACAGGCTGACCGTGGGCAGCTGACGCCGACTTTTCATCCAGGCCAAGCTGAGCGGCAGGCCCTGGCTAGCCAGATGAGGCAGCACTTCCACCAACGCGCCATCCTCAAGATGACTGCGTACCAACCAGGTAGGCAGCTGCACGATGCCGCTGCCAACCAGCGCAGCGGTGACCTGCCCTTCACCATCTCCCACTACCAGCGGAGCCGGCATCATCTGCAGCTCTACTTCGCCTGGCATTGCGGCTGCGAAGCGCCACGGGCTGACCGAGCCATCGGCGCGTCCGTAGGCGATGCAGCGATGCGCCAGCAGATCCTCACGCGCTGCCGGCACCCCATGCGCGGCAAGATAGGCGGGGGCCGCACAGAACACGTGCTGCTCATGGCCCAGCAGTCGATGCTCGACCAGCGACGACCACGCATCGGGTCCACCGATGCGCACGATGATATCGACACCGTCCTCGACCGGATCGATGAAGCGGTCAGAGAACGACACCTGCGGCCGAGTGAGCGGATAGGCCTGGGCAAAACCCAGGATGATCGGCAAGGCCTGCAAGCGGCCGAATGCGGCCGGCAGATCAATGCGCACTCGCCCACTTGGCTCATCATCCTCAGCCCGCAGCGCCACCTCGGCCTCCTCCAGGTTCGTCAGCACTTCCGTGCAGGTCCGGTGGAAGGCGATGCCGGCCTCGGTAAGTGACATGCGCCGCGTGGTGCGATGGAACAACGTGCGACCCAATCGTTCTTCCAATCGCGCAATCGACTTGCCAACCGCCGAGGCGGTGAGGTGCAACCGCTCCGCAGCTGCAGTGAAGCTGCCAGCGTCAGCAACACAGACGAAGACGTCGAGGCCTTTCAGGCGTTCGGAGGGGTGCATGCGGCAGGCTTCGCTATTGAAGAATCAGGTTCCGTAAAACCGGTAAAAACCGTCGCGGAACGGAATGTGGCTCCACGATAGGCTGGGCGTCCTTTTCTATCAAGCATCCAAGGCAGCAATGAGCCAGCAACGCCCCACCGTCCTTGTCACCGGCGCTACCGGTCAGATCGGCGCCGAGACCTTGAGAAACCTATTGTTGGAAGATGCGGTAACGCCGGTCGCGGCCGTGCGCTCTCCAGCCAAAGCCGCCGCGCTGGAGGCACAGGGAATCCGCACAGTGCTGCTGGATTTCGACAAGGAAGACACGCTGCTGCCTGCGCTGCAGGGCATTGACCGCGTATTCCTGGTCACCGGCTACAGCGTGGACATGCTGCGCCAGAGCAAGGTTTTCCTCGATGCAGCCAAGCAGGCCGGCGTACAGCATGTGGTGCACCTGGGTGCCTGCGGCGGTGATGACGCCAGCATCGGGCATTGGGCCTGGCACCAACTGGTGGAACGCTATATCGAGTGGCATGGCTTTTCGTTCACCCATCTCAGGCCGGAAGCCTTCATGCAGAACCTGCTGAGCTACGACGGCACCCGCGCCGTGGTCAACGGCGTCATCCGCCAATACACCGGCGATGCGCGCTTCAGCTGGGTCGATGGCGATGATGTCGCCGCGGTCGCCGCACAGGTGCTGGCGTGGCCGCAACGACATGCCGGGCAGACCTATCGGCTGGGCTACGACGCCAAGTCCTATGGCGAGGTTGCCGCGCTGATGACGGAGCTGCTTGGCCAACCATTCCGCTACGAGGCGCTGAGCCCGGATGTGTTCCTGGAGGACATGCGCGCGGCCGGCGCCGAGATGGCTTACATGAACTGCGTACGCGACAACTTCCAGCGTGTCGCCGAGCGACGCGTGCCGGGCATTGAAGCCACCTTCGACAACTTCCCCGCCATCACCGGCCGCGAGCCGGTGCGCTGGGCGGAGTTCATCCGCAAACACAGTGATGCGTTTGCGTACTGAACTGCGCGGCTCAGCCGTTTGTCGGGACTAGTCACCCGTAGCCTGCAGCAACCATGCACGCAGCGCTGCGCTCACTTCCGCGGGCTTTTCCAACGGCGCGAGATGGCCGCAGTCCTCGATCATCACCAGGCGTGATTGCGGAATCAATGCGGCCATCTGCTCGCTGACCGACAGCGGCGTGATCGCATCGTTACGCCCGCAGATGATCAAGGCCGGGCCCTGCCAGGCACGCAGGACCTCGCTGCCATCTGCACGTTGCAGCTGGCTTTGGCGCAGGAATACTTCCGCGCCGAGGCGTGCGGTCATGCTGCGCACGGTATCCACCAGCGCATGATCCTCCAGCCGCGATGCATCGATGTAGCTGCGCATCAGCTTGTCGCCGAAACCATGGAAGGTGCCGGGCAGGCGGACGCTGTTCTGCTGTGCCACGCGTTGTGCGGCGCGCTCGGGTGAGTCGGGTTTGAACGAGGTATCCAGCAGCGCCAGTTTCAACACCCGCTGCGGGGCGATGCGCAGGATTTCCTGGGCGACGTAACCGCCGAGGGAGAAGCCGGCCAGGGCGAACTGTGCGGGTGCCTTGGCCAGTACGTCTTCGGCGACGGCACGCATGGTGGTTTGCTGGGTGAGGTCGCCGACCTGGCAATCGGCGATGTCGGCGAGTGCTTCGAGCTGGGCCTGCCACAGCGTGGCGTCGTTGAGCAGGCCGGGCAGCAGTAGCAGCGGGGTCCTGGCTGCTGGGTCTTGGTTCGTTTGCATGGCGCTATTGTCGCGCCTTGGGGTGGTTTGGGGGTGAGGGGTGGGGTTGGGCAACTGCCAAAGCCAGAGCCAAAGCACCCCTCCCCAGCCCTCCCCTGCGCTATGCGCAAGGGAGGGAGCGAAGCAGAGCACCCCTCCCCAACCCTCCCCTGCGCTACGCGCAAGGGAGGGGGCAGCTCGGCTCCCTCCCTTTGCCGCAGGCAAGGGGAGGGTTGGGGAGGGGTGCCTTTGGCTCTTGGCCTTTGGCTCTTGGCCTTTGGCTCTTGGCCTTTAGCTCTTAACCTCACCCACCGGCAGCGTCACATTCATGATGGTCGAATCATCCGGATCCGCCTTCACCTTGAAACCCAGGCTCTGGCACATTGCCAGCATGGTGCTGTTCTCACGCAGCACCTGCCCCTCCACGACGTTCAAACCCAGCCAGCCGGCGTACTCGATCATGATCTGCATCAGCTTCCAGCCGATGCCGTGACCCTTCAGGTCCGAGCGGATCAGGATGCCGTACTCGCCGCGGTTGTAGTCCGCATCGGCGTGCAGGCGCACTGCGCCTAGCATCTCGCCGGTCTTGGGATCGATCGCCACCAGCGCGATGGAACGCGCGTAATCCAGCTGGGTCAGGCGGGCGATGAACTCGTGGCTGAAGTGCTTCACCGACTGGAAGAAGCGCAGACGCAGGTCATCGTCGGTGACACGCGCGAAGAACGCGCGGAACAGGCCATCGTCTTCCGGCCGCACCGGGCGGATGAAGGCCTTGCCACCGTCGGACAGATCGATCGTGCGTTCCCATTCGTTGGGATACGGGAAGATCGCGAAGCGCGGATGACCACGGCCCTTGTGCAGGCGTTTGACCGGGGTGATTGCCACGCGTGCATCCAGGGCGATCACGCCGTTGCGGTCGGCCAGCAGGGGATTGAGGTCCAGCATGCGGATCTCCGGAATATCCGCCGCCAGCTGCGCCAGCTTGACCAGCACCATCGCCACCGCCCGCTCGTCCGCCGCCGGCACATCGCCATAGGCCTTGAGGATGCGCGAGACACGGGTGCGGCCGATCACTTCATGGGCAAGCCGCAGGTCCAGCGGCGGCAGCGCCAAGGTCTTGTCGTCGATGACCTCCACTGCCGTCCCGCCACGGCCGAACACCACCACCGGTCCGAATACCGGATCATCGGCAATGCCGGCGATCAGCTCGCGCGCCTTGGGCCGGGTCAGGCTGGGTTGCACCAGCACCCCCTCGATGCGGGCCTGCGGACGCTTCTCGCTGGCACGCTGCAGGATGGTGGTCGCCGCCGACTGCACCGCGCGCAGACTGCCCAGGTTCAAGCGCACGCCATCGATTTCGGATTTGTGCGGGATATCCGGCGAGAGAATCTTCACCGCCACGCTCATGCCCTGCTCCAGCAGTGGCTGGGCCAGGTCCATCGCTTCGTGCGGATCACGCGCGACCATCACTTCCAATGACGGGATGCCGTAGGCCTGGAGCAGCTTGTGCGTCGCCACCGGGTCCAGCCATTGCTGGTCGTTGGCCAGTGCCGCTTCGACCAGCGCGCGTGCGGCTGGCACGTCCACCACGAAATCCGCTGGCAGGCTGGGCGGCGTTTCCATCAGCGCGGTCTGCGCCTCGCGGTAACGCACCAGATGCTGGAAGCCGCGCACGGCATCGGCTTCGGTGGGATAGGTCGGCACACGGGCGGTGTTGAGGGTGACCGTGGCGCGATCGTCATTGCCCAGCCAGACCGCGAACACCGGCTTGTCGCGCAACTGCCGCGAGCGTTGCCCGAGCGTGGTGGTCAGCGCCTGCGCGGCCTCTGCCGAGGAAGTGAACGCAGTCGGTACGTTGATGACCAGCACCGCGTCGTTGGCGTCGTCGGACAGCAGCGCTTCAATCGCCGAGGCGTAACGGCCGCCATCGGCATCGACCACGATGTCGACCGGGTTGTCGCGCGACCAGCCCTGCGGCAAGGCCTGGTCCAGCAGCTCGACGGTGGCTGGTGACAGCTCGGCCAGGCTGCCGCCGAGCGCCTGCAGCTGATCCACGGCCAGCCGGCCGACCCCGCCGCCATTGCTGAGGATGGCCAAGCGCCGGCCGGGGAAGGTTCCGAGACGGCCCAGGGTTTCGGCGGCGGTGAACAACTCGTCCAATGCGTTCACCCGCAGCAGGCCGGCGCGGTTGAAGGCTGCGCCGTAGACCGCATCGGAATCGGCCAACGCCTGCGAATGGGTGGTGGTTACTTCATCACTGCCGCGCGGCTTGCGCCCGGATTTGACGACCACCACGGGTTTTGCACGGGCGGCGGCACGAGCGGCCGACATGAACTTGCGCGCGTCGCTGATCTGGTCGACGTAGAGCAGGATGGCGCGGGTGCGGTAATCGCTGGCGAAGTAATCGAGCAGGTCGCCGAAGTCGACGTCCAGCGCATCGCCCAGCGATACCACCGCCGAGAAGCCGACCGAGCGCGCCACGCCCCATTCCACCAGTGCAGCGGCAATCGCGCTGGATTCGGAGATCAACGCCAGATCGCCGGCCTGCGGCGTGTGCGCGGCGATGCTGGCGTTGAGGCGCGCATGCGGGGCGATGACGCCCAGGCAATGCGGGCCGAGCACGCGCATGCCCTTCGGGCGTGCGGCGGCTTCAACCTGTGCGGCCAACGAGCCCGGGCCCTTTCCCAGGCCGGAGGTGAGGATGATGGCGGCGGCCACGCCCAGTTCGGCGGCCTGACTGACGACCTGCGGCAACAGCGTTGCCGGCACGGTGATGACCACCAGGTCCGGAATCCACGGCAGGTCCTTGAGCTTCTTGACCGTGCGCATGCCGTCGATTTCGGCATAGCGCGGGCTGACCCAACCGATCTGCCCGGCGAAGCCGCCGGCGCGCAGATTGCGGATCACTGCGCGGCCGGCGGAACGATCGCGTGGGCTGCCGCCAATCACTGCCACCGAACGGGGGCGGAATACGGTCTGCAGGTGATAGGTGCTCATTGCGACGCCTGTTGCGGGTACCGGGTCAAAGGTACACGGCTGCGGTGCTGGGTGGGCTGCGTTGGATCAAAGTGGGGGGTTGGATTTGGCGAAGAGCACCCCTCCCCGGCCCTCCCCTTGGCTGGCGCCAAAGGGAGGGAGACAAGCGGCGAACTGGCAGATGGCCGCAAACAGCCCCCTCCCTTTGGCGTAGCCAAGGGGAGGGTTGGGGAGGGGTGGCTTCTGCGTTTGCTGTTGGGTTTGCCGGTAGAGCCCTTGCCGAGCATGGCTCGGCACTACAGGTCCACCTCTACGGGTATAACCTCTGCCGAGCATGGCTCGGCACTACATTCAGAGCAGGGTGCCGCCCAGGATCATTGCGGCGATGCTGAAATAGATCACCAGGCCGGTGACATCCACCAGCGTTGCCACGAACGGCGCCGAGGCGCTGGCCGGGTCGAAGCCCAGGCGCTTGAGCACGAACGGCAGCATCGAGCCGGACAGGGAACCGAAGGTGACGATGCCGATCAGCGCCGCGCCGATGGTCACCGCCAGCAGCTTCCAGTGCTCGCCGTAGTCGTGCAGGCCGGCCAGCTGCCAGACGGTGATACGGATGATCGCCAAGCTGCCGAGGATCGCACCCAGCACCACGCCGGTCGGCAGCTCGCGCAGCGCAACTTTCCACCAGTCGCGCAGGCGCAGTTCACGCAACGCCAGCGAGCGGATCAGCAGCGAGGTCGCCTGTGAGCCGGAGTTGCCGCCTGAGCTCATGATCAGCGGAATGAACAAGGTCAGCACCACCGCACGCGCCAGCTCGTCCTCGTAGTGCTGCATGGCGCTGGCGGTGAGCATCTCGCCGAGGAACAGCACGCTCAACCAGCCGGCGCGCTTGCGCAGCATCTCCAGGAAGCCGATCTGCATGTACGGCTTGTCCAGCGCTTCCACACCACCGAACTTGTGCACGTCCTCGGTGGATTCATCGATCAGTGCATCGAGGATGTCGTCGACGGTGACGATCCCCAGCATCTGCTGCTGGGCATCCACCACCGGGATCGCCAGCAGGTCGTGGCGGCGGATCAGCTGCGCCACCTCTTCCTGGTCGAGCAAGGCATCCACCGTCACCGGCGGATTGACCTGGGCGACGGCCAGGATCGAATCCCCGGGCTCGCCGGTGATCAGCCGCCGCATCGTCACCACCTGCTGCAGCTGGCGGGTCTGCGGGTCCAGCACATAGATGGCGTAGACCGTCTCGCGGCTGCGCTCCACTTCGCGGATGTGCTGCAGGGTCTGCGCCACCGTCCAGTCTGCCGGCACGCCGACGAACTCGGTGGTCATCAAGGCGCCGGCGGTATTGGGCGGATAGCTCAGCAGCAGCTGGATCGAGCGCCGCGCCTCCGGCGCCAGCAGCGGGATCAGCCGCGCGCGCTCGGCATCATCCAGCTCATGGACGATATCGGTGGCACGGTCGTCGGCCATCAGCCCCAGCAGGGCCGCGGCGCGGGCCGGCGGTAACGCCGCGATCAGCTCACCGGCATGCTGCAGCTCAGGGGCTTCCAGCAGTTTGACCGCACGCGGCAATGAGAGCGCCGCCAGCGTATTGGCCGCAAGCGGCAATGGCAGGGCGTTGAGATACTCCACCGCGTCGGCGGTGTTGTAATCGGCAAGGGGCGCGCTCAGCGTGGCTGCGTCCACCACTGGCCGCAGAAATTGCTTCTGGTTCATGTTGATTCGCCTGTTCTGGATTGCGACCGCAACGCCAGCACGGGGCGAACCAGCCCTGTCAGGCGGTTGCCGTCGCTGGTGTCGACGATCGCGATCGACTTCTACTGTCGCTGGACATGGGTTGGACTCCGGAAAGGTGCTGCGCGGCTCTACCGCCAGCGGCGCGAGTCTGGTCCTGTTGGCCGACGGGGTCAAGCCTGCATCGCTGCGTCCCGGCAATGAAGGGCTGCCGTTCGCATTCACTCACGGCACAGTCCGCATAATGTGAAATCCTCGGTAGGCAGCTGCCCGGCCGGTCAGCGGAATCAATCAAGGAATCCCTTTCAATGCATGGCACCGGTCTCGAACTAGCCTTGGTACTGCTGCTGGCGGCGGTCATCGCCGTGCCGGTATTCAAGCGCTTCGGGCTGGGCGCGGTGCTGGGCTACCTGGCCGCTGGCGTGGTGCTGGGCCCGCACGTGTTGGGCTTCGTGCAGGACGCCGATCGCATCCTCAATGCTGCCGAGATCGGCGTGGTGATGCTGTTGTTCGTGATCGGGCTGGAGCTGTCGCCGTCGCGACTGATGGTGATGCGGCGGCCGGTGTTCGGCGCCGGTACGGTGCAGGTGCTGATCAGTGCGGTGGTGCTGGGCGGCCTGCTGCTGCTCAATCACTTCTCGTGGAAGAGCGCGCTGGTGATCGGCACCGCGCTGGCCCTGTCCTCTACCGCGGTTGGCCTGCAGCTGCTGTCCGAGCACAAGGCGCTCAATTCCGACTATGGCCGGCTCGGCTTTGCCATCCTGCTGTTCCAGGATCTGGTCGCCATTCCCTTGTTGGCCGCCATTCCCTTGCTGGGCGGGGTCAAGAACGAAACCCTGAGCTGGCAGGATGCCTCCATCGCCCTCGGCGCGCTGATGCTGGTGATCGTGCTCGGCCGGCCGATGCTGCGCCAGCTGTTCAACATCGTCGCCCGCACCCGCATGCCGGAAGTATTCACCGCCACCGCCCTGCTGGTGGTGCTGGGCACGGCCTGGTTCATGGCCGAGGCCGGGCTCAGCGCCAGCCTGGGCGCCTTCATCGCCGGTGTATTGCTGGCCGACTCCGAGTTCCGCCACGAGATCGAATCGCAGATCGAACCGTTCAAGGGCCTGCTGCTTGGTCTGTTCTTCATCGCCGTTGGCATGGGCATCGACCTGAAGCGGGTTGCCGCCGAACCCGAGATCATCGCGCTGGGCGTTGCCATTCTGCTGGCGGTGAAGTTCTCCATCCTGATCGCGCTCGGCCTGGCAGCGCGGATGTCGCTGCGCAATGCACTGATGCTTGGCAGCGTGTTGTGGCTGGGCGGCGAGTTCGCCTTCGTGGTGTTCAACGAAGCCGAGCGCGCGCATCTGCTTGGGCGGATCAACCACGACCGGCTGGTGGCGGTGGTCAGCCTGTCGATGGCGATCACGCCCTTGCTGCTGCTCGCGCTGCAACGCACGTTGCAGCTCAAGCCGCCTGCGCGCCCTGCCCAACCCGAGCCGGATGAAACGCTGAAGGATGCCGGGGCGCAGCGACCGCAGGTATTGATTGCCGGCATGGGCCGTTTCGGCCAGATCGTCGGCCGCCTGCTGACCGCACAGCGCATTCCCTTTGTTGCCCTGGAAGCCGACCCGGACACGGTGAAGGACCTGCGCCGCTTCGGCAACCAGCTGTACTACGGCGACCCTACCCGCCCCGACCTGCTGCGCGCAGCCGGTGCCGAGCACATCCGCGTGTTCGTGATGGCAATGGATGACCCGGACACCAATCTGCGCGCGGTGCGGCTGGTGCGGCGCATGTATCCCAAGGCGACGGTGCTGGCGCGTGCGCGCAACCGCCAGCACGCGTGGAAGCTGCTGGACATGTCGGCCGAACCGTTCCGCGAGGTATTCGGCTCCAGCCTTGAAGCCAGCGAGCGGGTACTGACCGCGCTCGGCTTCCCGGAGAATGTCGCACGCGACCATGTGCAGCGTTTCCGCGAGCACGATGAAGCGCTGCTCAAGGCGCAGCATCTGGTCTACGACGACGAGGTGGCGGTGATGCAGACCTCGCGCGATGCCCGTGCCGACCTGATGCATCTGTTCGAGGCCGATGCGACAGACAGCACGACGGTGAAGCCGTCCAACGACAAGGAATGAAGCGGCCTGGGCTGGCGTTGTTCTGTGCGCGCTGTGGGAGCGGCGTAAGCCGCGAAGCTGATGGTGCTGAAGGCCTTGGCAGCTTTGCTATCTGATGATGTAGCGGCTTCGCGGCTTACGCCGCTCCCACAAAAATGAAACTGATGGTGCTGAAGTCGTTGCTGTCCATGCCATCTGATGATGTGGTGGCTTCGCGACTTACGCCGCTCCCACAAAAACAAGCCCAATGAAAAAGGGCGCCTTGCGGCGCCCTTTTGCTTACTTGCGGCGCTGGGCCGGCACGAAGACTTCGTTGACCGCGGCGGCCAGCTGATCCGGCGGCAACAGGCCCTGGTCGAGCAGGAAGTTGTTGAATGCCAGGCGATCGAACTTGTCGCCCAAGGCCAGCTCGGTCCGCATGCGCAGTTCCATGATGCGGGTGTAGCCGTAGAAGTAACTGCAGGCCTGGCCCGGCGCGCGCACGGTGTAACGGTCCAGTTCCTGGGTGGCCATCGCCTCGGACAGCCCAACGCCTTCCACCAGCACCTTGCGGGCGCGCTCGCGATCGGTCTGGCCCAGGTTGAGGGCGGGGTCGAGCATGGCGCGGGCGGCGCGCAGCAGGCGGAACTGCAGCGCGATCATCTGCCCGTCCAGCGGCTCGAACGGCACCATCTCGGCCTCGGCATACAGCGCCCAGCCTTCAACGTTGACGGAATTGAAGGCGAACATGGTGCGCGCCAGCGAGATGCCGCGCTCGACCATCGCCGCGAACTGCAGGTCATGGCCGGGGCGGCCTTCGTGCGCGCTCAGCGTCCACGCCGCCGAACCGAAGTTGAAGTCGTCGTACTGCGCCTTCTCACCCGAGGCCGGGTTGCCCAGCGGCAGCACGAAGGTGCCCTGCTGGCCGGTGTTGCCGACCAGCGGTGCCGGCAGGTAATGCGGTGCCGGCGAGGCGGCACTTTCGGCTTCACTGCCCAGGCGCATCTGCAGCGGACGCTGCGGCACATCGACGATGCCCTGCTTGTGGATGATCGGATCGATCGCATCGATGACGCCACGGTAATGCGATTCGAGCTGGTCGTTGCTGATCTTGTCCTGCTTCAGCGCGCGGATCACCGCCACGTAGTCGGTATTGTCGGCGACCTTCAAACCCTTGGCCTGTACCACCAGCGGTGCCAGCTGGCGCATCATCGCGCGGGTTTCCATGTATTCGAGCTGGGCACGCTGCATCAGCAGCGCCGGGTCGATGTCCACACCCACTTCCTTGAGCTGGAAGGCATACAGCTCGGCCGGCAGGCGGTTGTCGGTGCGTGCCTTGGGCAGCACGTCCTTGCTGGTCCAGGCGATGTAGTCCTTCATCTGCGTGGACAGCTCGGCCAGCGAGGCATCGGCGCCGTCGATCTTGTACTTGGCGAACAGCTTGCCGATGCCGGCAATGTAGGTATCGACATTGGCCAGCGCCTGATCCACTTCAATCTTGGTCGGCTGCAGCAGGTTGGGCGTGCCGCTTTTTTCCTCGTAGCGCTGGCGCGCCAGGGTGGCCAATGGCTGCGTGCCCGGCGCCCTGCCGAGGTAGGCATTGAGTCGGTCCAGTGCCTTGGCACGGCGCGCTTCGGGCACCTGGTCGGACAGCAGGCCGTTGATGCCGCCAAACACGGTCTGCGGCACGTCCATCCACGGCATCAGGTGCTGTTCGTTGAGGGTGCTGCTCTCGATGTTGCGCTCGGCGGCGCCGATCATGATCTCCAGGTCCTGGCGCAGATTGGGATCGCGCTCGACCTGCAGCTTCTCGCGCAGCTGATCGCGCGCCTTGTTCATCGCGGCGCGGTAGCGCGCGGCGTTGTCCGCGCCCAGATCGACGACCTTGTCGTCATAACCGGGCACGCCGAAGAAGCTGGTCATTTCTGGCTGGAACGGCGCCTGCGCCTGCAGCAGGATCTGCGCCAGCTCATTGCTGCGCGCAACCCAGGCCGGTGCAGCGGGGGTTGTCTTGGTCGTTGCCGGTGCGGCGGCAGTCGCGGTGAGCGGCAGCGGGGCGGCAAGGGCGAGCGCGACGGCGAGGACGAGAGGCTTCATGGACAGCTCCGTAAGGGATGGGCTGACCGTACGCAGTCATTGCCGGGGCGGCAAGGGTAGGAAGTGGGGGTGGGCCGGATTGGAGATTCGGGATTGGGGCAGGAGCAACAGCAACAGCAGGAGCACCCCTCCCCAACCCTCCCCTTGGCCTTTGGCCAAAGGGAGGGAGCTGAGCTTTGCCCCCTCCCTTTCGCGCAGCGAAGGGGAGGGCTGGGGAGGGGTGCTTTTCGATTCCAGCCCGCAGCCCCCCTCACCCACGCATCAAAACAACAACCCGCCTCAAGGCTTCAAACAACGCCCAAGGAAGTTCTCAGCCATCCGATAGCGGTGCAGCGCATCCGCCCCAGACAACCCATGCTTGGCGCCCGGATAGGTCATCAGCTCGAACGGCTGGCCACGCTGCTGCAGCGCGCTCATCAGGGCGGTCGAATTGGAGAACAACACGTTGTCATCGGCCATGCCGTGGATCAGCAGCAGCGGCGAGGTCAGCCCGGCGATGTGCGTCAGCACCCGTGCTTCGCGATAGCCATCGACATTGGCTGCCGGCAGGTTCATGTAGCGCTCGGTGTAATGGGTGTCGTACAGGCCCCAATCGGTGACCGGTGCGCCAGCGACGCCACAGGCATACTGGTCCGAGGCCTTGGCCAGCAGCATCAAGGTCATGTAGCCGCCGTTGGACCAGCCCTGCACGCCGATGCGGTTGCCATCCACCCACGGCTGCGACTTCAGCCACTCCACGCCCTTGAGCTGGTCAGCCACTTCCACCGTGCCCTGCACACCGTACAGCGCGCCGCCAAAGTCACGGCCGCGACGCGGCGTGCCGCGGTTATCCAGCGAGAACACCACATAGCCGCGCTGGGCCAGGTACTGGTTGAACAGGTGATCGCCGCGGCCGGGCCAGCTGTCGGTCACGGTCTGCGAGGCCGGGCCGCCGTACACGTAGACGGCAACCGGATACTTCTTCGCCGGGTCGAAGCCTTCCGGCTTGATCACACTGTAATTCAGCGGCGTTTTGCCATCGGCTGCGGTCAGCGTGCCGTATTCGACCGGACGCTGTGCATCGCGGTACCTGGCATACGGGTGCTTGGCGTCGGCCAGGTTGTTGTCGAGCAGGGTGGCGATCTTTTCGCCATTTGCGCGGAACAACTCGATCTGCGGCGGCGTGGTGCTGTTGGACCAGCTGTCCACATAGACGCTGGCGTTCCTGGCGAATGCGGCGCTGTGCATGCCGGCGGTCTTCGACAGTTTGGTCGGCGTGCCACCGGCCAGCGGCACGGAATAGATTTCGCTGCGCAGCGCGGAGTCGACACCGGCACGGAAGTAGACAGTACCTGCTTCTTCATCGACGGCCAGCAGCTCATCGACAGGCCAGTTGCCCGAGGTCAACGCGGTCTGGCTGCGGCCGTCAGCGCTGGACACATACAGGTGCTGGAAGCCGCTGCGCTCGGACGACCACAGGAAGCGGCCATCCTTGAGGAACTTCAGGCTGTTGTGCAGCGGCACCCAGGTCTTGCTGGTCTCGGTGAGCAGCAGCTGTTGCTTGCCATCGGCCAGATTGGCTTCGATCAGCTCCAGCGTGTGCTGGTCACGGCTCTGGCGCTGGAAGCTCAGGTGCTGGCCGTCGCGCCAGTTGACGCGGGTCAGGTAGATATCGGTCTGCTTGCCCAGGTCCACCCAGTTGACTGCCGCATCAGCGCGCGGGGCGATCACACCCAGGGTGACCAGCACGTTCGGATCACCAGCCGCCGGGTAGCGCTGCTCGACCATCTCCACGCGGTCGGCATACATCTCGTAGCGCTTCTGCACCGGCACCGGCGATTCGTCGATGCGGGCGAAGGCAATGGCCGAGTCGTCCGGCGCCCACCAGTAACCGGTGTGGCGGTCCATTTCCTCGTCGGCGACGAATTCGGCCACACCGTTGCCGATGGTGGCGCTGCCGTCGCGGGTCAGCTGCAGCTGCTTGCCGCTGGCCAGGTCGATCACCCACAGGTTGCGCTCGCGCACGAAGCTGACGAAGCCTCCCTTGGGCGAGAGCTTGGCGTCGGTGCTGAAGCCTTCGCCATTGGTGAGCTTGCGCACTGCTGCGCTGCCCTGCTTCCCCAGGTCGTAGAGATAGAGCTCGCCACCCAGCGGGAACAGCAGGGTCTTCGCATCCGGCGACCACTGGTAGTCAACGATGCCGCTGAAGGCGGCGATGCGCTGGCGCTCACGGCGCGCCTTCTCGGCGTCGCTCAGGGTTTCGGTGCCGGGCAGCACCACCTTGGAATCCACCAACAGCCGGGTCTGGCCGCTGGCGATGTCGTATTCCCACAGGTCCAGCTGCTTGACGTCGCTGTCCTTGCCACGCAGGAAGGTGACCCGCGAACCATCCGGCGCGACCTTCGGCTTCATCAACGTGGGGCCGGACAGCGGCGCCTTGCCGGTGATGGCTTCGAGGGTGAGCTTTTCAGCGTGGACGGCGGGAGTGGCGAGGATCATGGCAAGGGCTAGAATCAAGGGACGCATGGGATTCCTGTCGGGGACAGCACGGATCGGGCCATCCTAGCGAACCACGGCGTGCTGTGCTTCCATCGAAAGTCCTGCTTCGACGATCCCGTTCGCATCCACATGACCGATTCCGCTCCACACCTGCGCTGGCAGGCCGCCGTCCATGCCTACGCCAGCCATCTCAACGATTACGTCGCCCGTGGTGATGCCTGCAACTGGAAGGGCATGGGACAGCCGCAGGATCCACCCGATCTGTCGGCGCTGTTGCCGACGCTGATGGAAGCGCTGCGCACCGCCAATGCCAACGGCGACGAGGCGGCACTGGCGCAGCTGCGCGGGCAATGGCCGCCGCTGCACGAGGCCACCCAGCCGCTGCTGGAGGCCAATGGCCAGGGCTTCAGCGCGCTGGCCTGGCTGCCCGACGGCAGCCTGCTGGTGCGCACCGGTGCCTGGTACGAGCCGGGCCAGGTGCTGATGGTGCGCGGGCTGGACGCCCGTCCCCTGCCCGACGTGGTGATGTTCGGCAGCAGCCCGGACCGGCAGCTGGTCGCGTTCGCCACGGACAGGCACATCCGCATCATGCACAACGAACGGACCGAGCCCGTCGCCGAGCTTGCGCTGCCACGTGGCGAGGAGGCCTTGCCGGCAGGCCTGGCCGCCTTGGCCGAAGCCGAAGACGAGGCCGCGATCCAGCAGCTCATCCCCTTCAACGACGGCCAGCGCGCGGTGGTGGTGCGTGCCGATGGTGTGTTCCTGTGCAGCGCGGGTGGCATCCAGCGGCTGTTGCCGACCGCCGACGAACTGCAGGAACAGGCTGCCGACGAGGACCCTTATGCAGTGCGGCTGGACATGGTGCATGCCGCGGTTTCGCCCGATGGCCAGTGGATTGCCTGCGGCCAGCAGGACGGTCACCACCGGATCTTCAACGGCCAGGGCCAGGCGGTCTGCACGATCGGCCCACACGGCGAGTATCCGCACCACGCGGCGTTCTTCGCCGATGGCCAGCATGTCGCACTGAACGCCTGCCACTTCTACAACGGCGCCACCATCGCGGTGGAAACTGCTGCCTTTGGCCAGATCAGCACCGACTTCTACGAAGACCATCCGGCACTGCGGGTGGTGGACCCGGGCGGGCGCATCTACGCCAGCGCGACGGTGGCCGGTGGACTGGTGCTGGGCGACGCCTATGGTTACCTGCGCGCGGTGGATGCGGCCGGCAACCTGCTGTGGAAGCAGCATGTCGGCAGCACCATCAGTGCGATGGCCAGTTCCGCCGATGGCCGCCTGCTGGCGGTGGGCAGCTATTCGGGCACGGTGCACCTGCTCGACCTGACATCGACCGCCGCCAATCCGGAGCAGGTCGGCGTAGGCGCGCACCCGGAGATACGTCGCTGGCTGTTCTGGAAACAGGAAGCCACGCCGCTGGCGTGGTGATTCCCTTGCCGCGCAGCGTGCCGCCGACATGGCGGCCGCTGCCCGATCCCCTGCTGCGTTTCAGCGCTGGCCGAACAACAGGCGCTTTTCTTCGTCGCTGAGCGGTTGCCCGGCCTGCGGGTTCACCGTCGGCCCGACCGCGTAGGCGCGCTGGGTGGCCGGACGTTCGGCGATGGCCTGGTGCCAGCGGCGCAGGTGCGGGAAGGCCTCGAAGTCCACCGGCAGCTTGGCGTAGGCACCAATCCACGGGTAGCTGGCCATGTCGGCGATGCCGTAATCGTCGCCGCCAAGGAACGCCGACTCGGACAGGCGCTTGTCCATCACCCGGTGCAGGCGTCGCACCTCGCTGTCATAGCGTTCGATCGCGTAGGGGATGCGCTCTGGCGCATAGACATTGAAGTGGCCCATCTGCCCACTCATCGGGCCCAGCCCGCCCATCTGCCAGAACAGCCATTCCAGGGTGGCGGCGCGGCCGCGCAGGTCGGCGGGGATGAAGCGGCCGGTCTTCTCGGCCAGGTACAGCAGGATGGCACCGGACTCGAACACGCTCAGCGGCGCGCCGCCGTCGGCCGGGGCATGGTCGACGATGGCCGGCATCTTGTTGTTCGGCGAGATGGCGAGGAATTCCGGCAGGAACTGGTCGCCCTTGCCGATGTTGACCGGGTGCACGCGGTACTCCAGCCCCGCCTCCTCCAGGAACAAGGTGATCTTGTGGCCATTCGGGGTGGGCCAGTAATAAAGGTCGATCATGAATACGCCTCGGCAGAACCATCCTCAGGGGCTCCTACGGTAGCCGCTTGGCAGCCTTCCGGGCGACCGGTAACCTCCCCTGTTTCCGCAACGCACCATCCTCCCAATGTCCCAACACAAACCGCTGAGTCCGCTCTCGTCCCTGATCTTCGCCTCGCGCTGGCTGCAGCTGCCGCTGTATCTGGGGCTGATCATCGCGCAATGCGTCTACGTGTTCCTGTTCGGCAAGGAGCTGTGGCACCTGATCTCCCACGCCAGCACCTGGAGCGAGCAGCAGATCATGCTGATCGTGCTGGGCCTGATCGACGTGGTGATGATCTCCAACCTGCTGGTGATGGTGATCGTCGGCGGCTACGAAACCTTTGTCTCGCGCCTGCGCCTGCAGGGCCACCCGGACCAGCCGGAGTGGCTGAGCCACGTCAACGCCTCGGTGCTGAAGGTGAAACTGGCGATGGCGATCATCGGCATCTCCTCGATCCACCTGCTCAAGACCTTCATCGAGGCCAGCCAGGTCGGCCTGCCGCTGTGCACCAAGGACCTGATCGCTTCCGGCGACCTGTGCACCAAGTTCACCAGCGACGGTGTGATGTGGCAGACCATCATCCACTGCGTGTTCATCCTGTCGGCCATCGGCATCGCCTGGACCGACAAGCTGATGTCCAACGGCCATGCCAAGCCGGCGGCCAACGCACACTGAGCAACCGCAATGATGGGCGGCACATGATGTGACGCCCATCACTTTTTCATTTCAGCGTCATCATCGACCCCCGCTTACCGCGCCGGCGATGCTAGATTCGCGCTTCACTGCTGATGGGTACGGCATCGGGAAATGCCATCGCCTCGCGCCGTCAAGGCAAACGCAGTCCACGTTCGTCGATTCAAGGGGATGTTTGATGTCGTACGTCATGAGTAAAGGCAAGCTGCGTCTGTTGGCGCCCGCTCTTCTGCTGACCACGCTGGTTGCCTGTTCCGGCAGGGATGAACCCGCCGCACCGGCAGCTGCACCGGCCACGCCTGCAGCAGCTGCACCCGCCGCACCAGCAGTAGCGGAAAAGGTCCAGGCCATGGACACCCAGCAGCTGCGCGATCTGGCCAGCGCCGCACTGCGCGACAACCGCATGTATGCACCGGCCGGCGACAACGCCATGGAGTACTACCTCGCGCTGCGCGACAAGCTGCCTGACGACGCGTCGATCAAGAGCGCATTGACCGATCTGCAGCCCTACACCCTGATTGCCGCCGAGCAGGCCCTGAGCCGCGAGGACTTCACCGAAACCCAGCGCCTGATCGCACTGGTGGAGAAGGTAGACCCAACCGCACCGGCGCTGCCGCGCCTGAAGCAGGGCGTCACCGGCAGCATGCAGGTGGCCGAACGCCGCACCGTGGAAGAAGCCGACAAGGCCAAGAAGGACGCTGAAACCCGCGCCAAGCAGCAGGTCGAACAGCAGCGCCTGGCCCAGCAGCAGGCCGCCGAAGCCACCGCCGCCCAGCAGCTTGCAGCAAAGCAGGAAGCCGCGCGCAAGGACAGCGAGCGCCTGGAAGCAGAGCGTCAGGCCGCTGCCCGCCGCGAAGCCGAGCAGCGCAGTGCTGCCCAGGCAGCCGCCCAGCAGGCCGCCGCGCCCAAGCCGGCCGCAGCACCGGCGCTGCGTGCCGTCAGCACCCCGGCCCCGCGTTACCCGGCCGACGCCTTGCGTTCGGGCACCTCGGGCGAAGTCCTGGTGGAACTGACCATCGGCACCGACGGCTCGGTCACCGACGCCCGCGTGCTGCGTGCCACCCCTGCCCGCACCTTCGACCGTGAAGCCCTGAATGCGGTGAGACGCTGGAAGTTCGAGCCGATCAGCAGCCCGACCACCACCCGTCGCACCTTGGCGTTTGCGCCGAACAAGTAAGCGGTTCTGGTTTTGGTAGTGCCCCGCCCAGCTCCGCGCAACCGTAAACGGGAAAGACAAAAACCCGCCGGGGGAGGGCCACGAGCGGGGGGAACAACAAAATCCCCGCCTGGACGGGGGGGTTT